>JAZSQW010000191.1:0-2233 GCA_045538205.1 Candidatus Avigastranaerophilus sp.
AAAAAAGCAGTTGCTATATTCTCATTAGAAATGCCTAAGCAACAACTTACTAAACGTATGCTTTGTTCTGAAGCTGAAGTTGATACTCAAAGAATTACATCTGGTAATATTCAACCAAAAGACTGGGAAAAACTTGTTGATGCAATGACAAGATTATCTGATGCAAAAATCTATATTGATGATACATCAGGTGTTACAGCAACTGATATTAAAGCAAAATGTAGACGTTTAATGATGGAAGAAAAGAATTTAGGCTTAATCATTATTGACTACTTACAATTGATGGAAGGTGGCGGAAACACTAACGACCGTAACCAACAAATTTCTCAAATTTCTCGTTCTTTAAAAGGTTTAGCAAGAGAATTAGATGTTCCAATTATTGCATTATCACAATTATCTCGTGGTGTTGAACAAAGAAATGATAAACGTCCAATGCTTTCAGACCTAAGAGATTCTGGTGCAATCGAACAAGACGCCGATATCGTTATGTTTATCTATAGAGATGAATACTACAATAGAGATGATGTAAACAACAAAGGTAAAGCCGAAGTTATCATCGCAAAACACAGAAACGGACCGGTTGGTACAGTTGAGTTATTATTCCAATCAAATATAACTAAATTTAAAAATAAAACACAAACTCAAACAGCAGAATTTTAAGAAAAAGGTCAGAAATTTATCTGACCTTTTTTTATATTTAAAATAGATAATCAAATTCTAAATGACCAATTTTTACAACATCGCCCTCTTGAACGCCTGCTGCTTTTAATGCTTCAAATACACCCATAGATTTTAATATATTTTGAAATCTATATAATTGTTCAGTGTTTCTACCATCAGTAACGTTTGCTAAACGGAAGATTTTACCACCTTCAACAACAAACATATGTTTATCAACTTTATAAACACTATATGCGCTATCATCATTATCTGTTGCGCCAAAATCTTCTTCAACCTCAACTTCTATAACAGGTTTTGGTATTTCATCAACTTTTTGAGCAACAAAATACATAAATTCTTTTAAATTTTCTCTTGTAGCTGCAGAAATTAAAAATACATCATCAGCTACTTTTTTAAACTCGTTATAATATTCTTGTCTTAATTCTTCGTCAACAGAATCAATTTTATTTAAAGCTATAACTTGATAAACTTTAGATAATTGTTCTGAGTGCTTCTTTAATTCTTCATTAATAATTTTATAATTTTCCATTGGATTTTCTTTAGTTAAATCAACTAAGTGAATTAAGAAACGACATCTTTCAACGTGACGTAAAAACTCATGACCTAAACCAACACCCTCTGAAGCACCTTCAATTAAACCTGGAATATCAGCAATAACAAAGCCATCACCATTATCTTTTTTTACAACACCAAGATTTGGAACTAAAGTTGTAAATGGATAATCAGCAATTTTAGGTTTTGCAGAACTTACAGAACTAATTAATGTTGATTTACCTGCATTTGGCATACCTAATAAACCAACATCAGCTAATAATTTTAATTCTAATTCTAAAGTTCTTTCAATACCATTTTCACCAGGCTCGCAAAATTGTGGAGCACGTTTTTGAGAAGTAGCAAAACAAGCATTACCTCTACCACCACGACCACCTTGTGCAACTAAAATTGTTTGACCTGGTGTATTTAAGTCAGCAATAATTTTATCTGTTTCTACATCTCTAACAACAGTACCTACAGGAACTTTTAAATAAAGGTCTTTACCACATTTACCGTGTTGAGTTTTAATATAACCATTTTCACCGTTTTCAGCTTTATAAACAGATTGATATTGGAAGTCCATAAGTGTAGACATATCTTCAGTTGCAACTAAATAAACGTCGCCACCTTTACCGCCGTTACCACCAGCAGGGCCACCTTTATCAACGTATTTTTCTCTTCTCCAAGCAACAATGCCATTTCCACCCTTGCCTGAAAGAATTTTTATTCTGCTCTTATCTAAAAACATTCCTTGACCTTTTTCTTTTAAAAATTATATAACAAACATGAAAATTTATTCTTTTATTAAAAATTTGTATGGTTCTACATTAAGAGCATTTGCTATCATTAAAAATCTTTTAAAACTTGGCAGTTTTTTACCACGTTCAATTTCAGACAAATAATCAGCAGAAATATTAGCTATTTCACTTAATTTTTCTTGAGAATAACCTTTTAATTGTCTGTATTTTTTAATATTTTCTTTTAAAATATTTTCCGTGCTATTTGTCATAGTTTAATT
>JAZSQW010000085.1:0-20798 GCA_045538205.1 Candidatus Avigastranaerophilus sp.
TATAAAAAGAATTGAAAAAGAAAAATTATTTGCGGTATTAAGAAATCAAGATACAAATAAAATAGAAGATACTATAAAAGCTATAAGTGATGGTGGAATTAATATAATAGAATTAGTTATTGATTCACCAGAAATGGTTAGTGAATTACAAAATTTAACTAAAAATGATGATAGGCCAATGATTATGGCTGGTGGAATTATTACACAAAGACAAGCACAAATTGCTATTGATTCTGGTGCTGATGTAATTGTTTCTCCGATATTTCAAATGAATTTGGTTAGATTGTGTAAAAGTCAAAAGATTCCTTTGATTATGACTGCAACAACACCTAATGAAGCTTATGAGGCTTGGAAAGCACGTACTCAATTAATAAAAATTTCACCTGCACATCCTATGGGTGGTGCTGAATATATAGAAGATATTCTTCGTCCGATGAACTTTTTAGAAGTTATTGCGGCAGGTAGTATTGCTATAGAAGATGTACAAGCATATATAAAAGCAGGAGCAAAAGCTGTTGGTTTGGGTAGAGCTTTAATAGCTGATGCTGATATGAAAGAAATTACAAATAGAGCAAAAATTGCTCGTCAAAAAATACAAGAATTATAATTTATTATAGGGGATATGATGACAAAATTAATTTTTGAAAAATCAGTAAAAAATACTGAGGGAATTACTTTAACAGACGAAAAGATTGATTTTAGTTTTATAAATTCAAAATATTTGAATGAAAATAATGCTTCTATTCTTCCTGAAATTTCTGAGTTGGAAGTTATGAGACATTATAAAGAACTTTCAGATAAAAACTTTTGCATAGAAAAAGGCTTTTATCCTTTAGGTTCGTGTACTATGAAATACAATCCAAAAGTAAATGAATTATTAGCTTCTTTAGATGGTTTTGCTCAACTTCACCCATTACAAGATGATGAAGATGCACAAGGTTCTTTAAAGTTAATGTATAATTTGCAAGAAGCTTTAAAAGAAGTAACCGGTATGGATGCAATAACATTGCAACCTGCTGCAGGTGCGCACGGTGAATTAACAGGCATGATGATTGTTCAAAAATATTTCGAAACAATTGGCCAAGATAGAAAAAACGTTATTATTCCAGATTCTGCACACGGTACAAATCCAGCAAGTGCTGCAATGTGTGGTTTTAATATTGTAGAAATTAAATCAAATGAAAAAGGTTTAGTTGATTTAGAAGCTTTAAAAGCAGTTTTAGATGACAACACGGCTGCTATAATGTTAACTAACCCAAATACTTTGGGACTTTTTGAAGAAGATATTCTTGAAATATCTAAATTAGTTCACGAAGCTGGTGGTTTGTTGTATTATGATGGCGCAAATATGAATGCGATTATGGGACATACAAATCCTAAGTTAATGGGTTTTGATATTGTTCACTTGAATTTACATAAAACATTTGCAACCCCACACGGTGGTGGTGGACCAGGAGCAGGTCCTGTTGGTGTTGTGGAAAAACTAAAAGACTTTTTACCTGTTCCAACAATTGCTTTTGATGGTGAAAAATATTATAGAAATTTTGATGTAAAAAATTCAATAGGAAAAGTTAAAGCATTTTATGGTAATTTTTCTGTGTTAATTAAAGCTTATGCTTATATTTTAATGACAGGTAAAAATTTAAAAGATGTGAGTGCTAACGCTGTATTAAATGCTAACTATATGATGAACAAATTAAAAGAATACTATTTGTTGCCACATGATAGAAAATGTATGCATGAATTTGTTTTATCAGGTGATTGGCAAAAAGAACAAGGTGTTAATACTTTAGGAATTGCTAAAAGATTGATGGATAGTAATTTCCATCCACCTACAGTTTATTTCCCTTTAATTGTTCACGAGGCAATTATGATAGAACCAACTGAATCAGAAACAAAAGAACGATTAGATGAATTTATTGAAGCAATGATAGAAATTGCGAAGGAAATAAAAGAAAAGCCTGAAGAAGTACTTAAACATCCGTTAAATACTCCAGTTAAAAAGGTTGATGAAGTATTAGCTGCAAGGAAATTAGATTTGGCTTATAAAACAGAATAGAAAAAAGGCACTTTGCAAAGTGCCTTTTTTATTTATTTTTTTGATAATTTTGATATTCTAACTTGTGCGTATTTTATTTTTTCACTTTCGCCATATGCATCTGCCGGCATTCTATCTAAAAACTGTTTGTAGTAAGAAAGAGCATTCTCTTCTTCTGATAGATTATCAAAGCAAACAGCTAAGTAATAATAAGCCATAACGTTATTTGGATTTATTTCTAATGCTTTATAAAATGGTGCAGTCGCTAAATGATAATCGTTCATTGAGGTATAGATAATTCCTTTGTAATAGTACAATTTATCATCTTTTGGGTTTATAGCAATTGCATCAGTGATTAATCTCATAGCTTCTGCAAAGTTTTCCATTTCTAATGCAGAATTAATATCAACAACCAATTTATCAGCATCAGCTTTGTTTATTAAATCAAGCATTTTTAAGCCAAAATTATGATTTGGTGAAATTTGTAATGTCTTATTTATATATTTACGAGCATTTTGCATATCTTTTTCTTGATAGAAATAGAAAGCAAAATAGTAAAATACATCTGCATTATTTGGATAAAAAGACATTGCTCTATTTAAAAGTTCTAAAGCCTCTGTTTTATTGTTTAAAAAATAGTTCGCTCTTGCTTTTGATAAAATTACATATAAATTATCAGAATTTGCTTCGTTTAGAACAGATAAAGCTTGTTCGTATAATCCATTATTCATTAATGAATTTGCTTCTTGAACAGGTTCATCAGATAATTTTGCTAATAGCACATTGTATTTAGATATTCTTTCTGTTGTATCAGCTTTATCTCTAACATTTTGTAGAACTTCGTATGATTCTTTTAGTTTTCCGCTTCTACGATATATTTCAGATAGAATAATTAAGCCATCAACATTTTCAGGAAAATCGTTTATCAATTTTTTAGAAAAAGTTTCAGCCCCTTGAATATCATTATTATTTAAGAATATTTTTGCTAAAGATAAATAAGCATTTTCATAATTATCTTTTCCAAAGATTTTTTTAACAATGTCATTTTCAGCTGTATTTTTGCTTGCGTATATTTTGTATAAATTATAAATTATTTCTTCATCATTTGGTTTTAATTTAAGCGCAGAAAAATACTCTTTTGTTGCTTCATCGGTTCTGTTTAATTGTTTTAAATATAAAGCTTTCATTTTCTTTATAGGCACATTATTAGGATTATTCATAAGCATAATGTCAAAAGAAGCAATGGCTTTTTCAATGTTAGAATAACTTCCAAAAATAAGGTCTAATGTTTGGTTGAAAGCTTCTTCATTTGTTATATTTTTAGATGCGCCAATAATCATTTTTTCAGCTTGAGTTGTGTCTTTTAATATTAAATTGATTAGAGCCATATCAAGATAAACAAATGATTTATTGTGTATATTTTTTGCATTGTTTATAAATGATTTTTTTATGTTTGAAAGGTTTGCAATTGTTGTGTCGTTCAATTTACCTTGTTTTGATAGGTTTGCTAAATATACTAATTCTTTATAAGCCTCGTTATATTTGCCACTTTTTAAATATAAATCAACCAAGAATGTAGTTAAAATATAATCATTAGGGTTTTTATTTATTTTATTTTTTAATTCATTTATAGCTAAAGAGTATTCTCTTTCTTTGTTTAAAGAAGAAGAAATATTAGATAATTTGCTGTTTGTGTTTATAATTCTACTTTCATATATAGCGCTTGCAAAACAAGTTTCATTAATAATAAATAAAACAACTAAAGAAAAGATTATCTTTTTCACAAAACTATCCCCTTGTATACAATATAATGTTATCTTAAAAGAAGGTAAATAGTCAAATAAAAAAGGGAACTTGTAAGTTCCCTTTTTTTATATTTTTTGTGATTATTATTGTTCTTCTTCTTCTTCGATTTCGATTTGACTCGCTGCCGCAAACACATCTACAAATGAAGTTCTTCCGTCGTTATATGCATTGATGTTTGTGATTGTTTGAGGTTGTTGAGGTAATCTGTTTAACATTGAAGCTTGATCGTCATTGATGTCTGGAGTTTCAACTGGTTCAACAACAGGTGGTTCAACTACTGGAGGATCAGCAGGTGGTGCAACATATGGCATTTTTGTTACTAATAAGATTTTTTCTGTGCCTTCGCCATATTGGATGTGATGACGCATATTGTTTAAACCATCTTCTGTTCTTTCACCTGAAGCAGTTACTTCGTATGAATCATTTTTTGTGATAGAAGTGAATTTGCCATTTCTAACTTCAATATAACCACGATCACTTGTTAAGTCATCTTCTAATTTTTGTTCTGTTGTGTAAGGTAAACCTTTGATAACTTTATCAGCTTTAATTGTTAAGTCGCCTTTTTTAGCAACTAATCTTGAAACAGATAATGTGCCATCAGTAGCAACTGTTAAGTTGTTTCCAGCTTCAGCAACTAAACCGTTTTCTCTAACACCAACGTTAGCTAATGTTACATCGATATCGTTGCCAGCTTTAATAGTTGTTTGGTTACCTTTAACATCTGCGCTACCAGTTACGTTTGTGATTGCGCTTACGTTAATTTTCTTAGCATCGATGATTGCTGAATCAGCTAATACATAACCTTTTGTAGCTTTTGCGCTAAATTCGTTAGCAGCTTTTACATTTGCATTTCTCAACCAAATGTTATCAGCTTCCATCGCTACTTTATCATTAGCACCAGCGGCAGATTCTGTAATTTGAGCTCTTTCGCCACCAGTTAAAGTAATTTTATTTGCGTTAACAGCTGTACCGTTTTGTAATGAAGCAATACCTTTAGCTGTTAAAGTAACATCTTTTGCTGTATCAATAGTTGTTTTATCAACTACAACATCGTAACCTTGTGAAAGAATGTCAACATTTCCAACAGCATCGATATCAGAAGTACCGATAGATACTTTGTTAGCTGCATTAATTAGGATGTTGCCACCATCACGAGAAGCAGCATCAGCTGAATAGTTTGTTGTTTGTAGAACAGCATCGTTAATGATTACATCGTTAGCAGATGTTAACCAAATGTTGCCATCGTTACCGCTAACAGCTTTTACAGCTTTTAAAACACCGCCATTAATATCAATTTTGCTTGTTTCGTTTGAAGAGAAGTTTCTTACGTCAATGTTTCCAGCTTTGATTTCACCGTTTAAGTAAATCATCATAGCATCGCCAGAAATTTTAACGTCTTCAACATTTTTAACTGCACCATTGTTGTAGTATGTGAAGTTAACACCGTCACCTGTAACGATTTTAACTTTACCGTATGCAACTTCGTTGCCTTGGCTATCTACATAGTTAGGAGCAACGTTTGTTGAAATTTTAGAACCGTTGTAAACTAAAACGTTATCAGAAGCAAAGTTAACTGCTTTATCGCCGTGAATGTTAGCACCTTCTAAAACAACGATGCCATATTCTGATTGACCGTTTCTATCTAATTGTAATTTGTTTGTTTTTTCATCAAAAACGCCGTTAAATGTAGAAACTGTGAAAGAGTTCAAGTTTACATTAGCGCCGTCACCAAATAAAACACCATTTGGGTTGATTAAGATAACTTTACCAGTTGCATCATAACCACAATTGAAGCAACCAGAAGAAGTGATTTTACCATAAATTTGAGATAAACCGCCTGCTGCATCTACTTTGTTTAAAGCTGTTTGGTTATGAGCTGTAAATTCGTAGTTAACAGAAGCATCTTTACCTACGTTGTAAGTATTCCAGTTTAATGTACCAACGCCGCCTTGACCAGCATTGATTTGAATGTTCATATTATTAGCGTCTGTTGTAACAGATGCATTTGTTGCACTGTTTAAATTAGGTAATGCATTAACATCTACTGCTGCAAATACAGGAGAGAAATTAATTGTGGCAAACATACCTACTGCAATTGTTGTGCTTAAAAGTTTTTTCATATTTTTTATTCCTCTTTATAATTAGATATTATACTTTAACAAAGTATTAAACAAAAAAAAAATTGCTATTTTGAAACGAAATCTTAATATTTTTTATATATTGTTACATTTATATATAAAAAGGATATTTTTTGCTATATTTCAGCCTTATTTTTTTACAAAATTTTATAAAAAATTATAACGATTGTTAAAAATTTTTTAATGATTTTTTATGAAAAAGCATGCCAATTATAAATGAAAAATTTTAGGCAAAAAAAAAGAACCTTTCGGTTCTTTTTTTTTTATTTTATTATTTTATTCTTCGTCATCTACTTCGATTTGACTTGCGGCTGCGAATACGTCTATAAATGTTGTTCTGCCATCTGAGATGTTATTTACGTTTGCAATGTGTTGAGGTTTTTGTGGTAATTTAAGTGCCATTGCAGCTTGATCATCATTTATATCTATTGCTGGGATAGATTCACCATCATCGATTGGAGGAATGATAACCGGTGGGGTTGGACCAGGATCTGGAGTATCTGGAGTAGGATCAACAATTGGTGGATTTCCTGGAGTATCTGGTGCAGAATATGGTAATTTTGTTACTAACAAGATTTTTTCTGAACCATCGCCATATTGAATGTGGTGTCTTTGATTGTATTGTCCGTCAGCTGTTAAATCTGCAGAATCTGTTACTGTATAGTTAGGATCAGATTCAAATGTTCCACCAACTTCAATATATGCTCTATCAGCGCTATCGCCTTCTTCTCTTAGAATATTTGAAGTTTTGTCGTAGCCAGAAATAATTCTGCTTGCTTTTAATTTCATGTTTCTGCCTGAAATTAAGCTTGATACTGATAAATCACCTTCAGTTTCAATACTCATATCGTTGCCAGCTTCAGCAACTAAACCATTATTTCTGTTGCCAACATTTTTAAGTTTTAGGTTGATGTCATTTCCTGCATTAATAATAGCTTTACTTCCTGTTAAATCAGCATCGCCATTGATATCCTTTGCATTTAATGTGATTTTGTTGGCTTTTAAAGTTGCATTTGTTAAGTTCATTTGATTAAAAATGCCTGTTTCCTCATCAGTAGGATATGATAAATCTGCTGAAGCAGTTAGCTCGTTACCTGCAGTTACTTTTGCATTTTCCATCCATATTGAATGACCTTGCATTGAATAATTGTTGGTTGCTGCTACAGTTGAATTCACTACTTGTGCTCTTTTTCCACCGACAATTGAAATATCTTTTGCTTTGACAGTAGAATTCTCTTGAATTGATGAAATGCCTTTTGTTGCTGTTAGAGAAATATCTCCATTTGCTTTAACGTTAGATGCATTAACTACAACATCATTTAAATTAGAAGATATATCGGCATTTCCAACAACATCTACATTTGTATTGTTTAAAGAAACTTTATCTCCAGCCATGATTAATAAGTTACCACCAGTTCTGCTTTCAGCACCTGTTGCTGATTGAGTAATTATGTTTGACTTATCAATAATAGCTTTGTTTTCCGAAATCAACCAAATGTTTCCGTTGTTGCCATTAACTGCTTTTGTTGCCTTTAGTGTAGCTCCATTTAAGTTTATTTCACTTTCTACGTTTTTTGAATAATTTCTGACGTCAATGTTCCCAGAATTAATTTCACCTTGTAAATTAATTAGCATCTTATCATTTGAAGACGTAATCAGTGCTTCATCTGTTTTTTTGACAATTCCACTAACTCCATATTCGAAATTAACGCCATCAGCAGTAAAGATTTTTACTTTGCCATATGCAGTGTTTGTTCCGTCTGCTTCGGTGTAGTTTTGTACAACATTTGTGGAAATTTGTGAGCCAGAATAAGTGATTACTTGGTCGGAAATCAAATTAACACCTTTGTCACCTCTTATTTGTGCGTTTTTAACTGTAATACCTTGAGATTGACCATTTCTATCTAATTGTAGTTTGTTTGTTGCTTGATCATAAGTACCATTAAATGTAGAAACTGTAAAAGAATTTACATTTACATTTGCTCCATCACCAAAAATTACACCGTTTGGATTTAATAAGATGATTTTACCTGTGCCGTTGTATCCACAACCTGCACCACAAGTATCGGTAATTTTACCGTAAATTTGTGATAAACCACCTGCTGCATTAACTTTGTTTATAGATGTTTGGTGATGATTAGTAAATTCATAGTTTACAGTGGCATCTTTACCAATGTTATAATCTTTCCAAACTATTGTATCAACAGCACCTTGTGTACCACCACCTACAGTGATATTCATATTGGCGCCATTTGTTGTAACATTACTATTCGTTACTCCGTCAGGTAAGTTTGGCAATGCCGTATTCGCAATATCTGCCAAAGCGGGTGCAATATTCATTGTAGTTAAAATACTAACTGCTAATGCTGTGCTCAATAATTTTTTCATCTTTATATTCCTTCTTCTTATTATTTTTGAAGTTGTTCTCTATAAAGCTTAAATTAGAAAATTTCCACACAAAACTGCACTACTATCTTCCAATTTTAGCCATGTATATACGATATATACTTAAGATATCGGCAAAAAAAATTAAAACTTTAGCACATGTTAAAGTTTTGTAACATTAAAAAAATAATTGTAATAAAAAGAGACCTAATTTCTTAGGTCTCTTTTTTTATTACAAACTTAATTATTTTTTTTGTTTGTTTGAATCGAATGCTGATTGTAATGTTGTGTTGATAGGGAAGATAATTTCAGGAGCTTCTTCTTCTTCAACTTCATCATCAGTTGGAACATCTGGGCATTCTTCAGGATCTGGAGTTGGTTCTGGATCTGGAGTTGGCTCTGGATCTGGTTCAGGATCTGGATTTGGGTTTGGTTCTGGATTTGGGTTTGGTGTTGGAGTTGGTGTTGGATCTTCATTGATATCACCAGGGTTTACAACATCTTTATCATCTCCACCATTGATATCTGGTAATGTAGGATCTGTAGCGTTGTTTTCAACAGGTCTTTTGTTTACCAATAAGATTTTTTCTTCTGAACCATATTCAATGTGGTGTCTTTGGTTGAATTTACCATCGTTAGTTCTGTCACCAGAAGCTGTAACTGAGTAATTATCTGTTGCTACGTTAGAAGTAAATTCACCGCCAACTTCGATATATGAACGTGGAGTTGTTGGGTCAACTGGTAATTTTTGTTCTGCTGTATATGGTAAACCAGCAATTACTTTGTTCGCATTGATTGTCATGTCTTTACCAGAAATTAAGCTTGATACTGATAATGTACCGTCTGTTGTAACAACCATGTTTTCACCAGCTTGGGCAATTAAACCGTTATTTCTGTTGCCAACATTTAATAAGTTAACATCGATGTCTCTACCAGCTTTAATGTTTGTTTGGATATTGTTCATATCTACGATTGCTGATGTTTTAACATCTTTTGCAGCATTTAAGTAAACTTTTTTAGCACTTACAAATTTTGTTGAATCTTTAACTGTTAAAGAACCTTCTGCTGATGTTAAGAATACATTTTCACCAGCTTTAATGTTAACGTTTTCAGTTGTTAAAGAATCTTTTGAGTTAACTTCTACATTTTTTGCAGCTGTTAAATTCAATTTAGAACTTGGTTTGAATTGAGCTAAAGAATCTAATAATATGCTATTTGCAGTTGAAGTAACATTTACATCTTTACCTGCTGTAAATGTTGAACCTGCTAATTTTTGAGAAGTTACAGAATCAGCTGATGTTAAATTAATGTTGTTATTAGCATTTAAAATTGAATCTGTTAATAGTAAGTAGCTGTTATTTGATGTTGCATTGATATCGTTGCCTGCTTTAATATTTGCTTTGTTTGTCCAAACAATGCCATCAGAAACTAAATTAACGTTAGCTTTTGCGTTAGCAATAGAGTTGTTAATTTGAGCTCTTGTAGCGCCATTTACTGTAATATTGTTAGCGTTAACAGTTGAACCATTTTGGATTGAAGCAATATTTGCAGCTGTTAATGTAACATCTTTAGCTGTATCAACAGTTGATTTATCGATTACAACATCATAACCTTGAGAAATTGCATCAAAATTACCAACAGCATCGATATCTGTTGTACCAACAGAAACTTTTTTACCAGCTGTAATTAATACATTGCCACCATTTCTGCTTGCTGCTGCATCTGAGAAATTAACTGTTTCGATTTTTGAATCTTCAATAATTACGTTGTTAGCAGCTGTTAACCAAATGTTACCATCGTTACCAGAAACTGCTTTTGTAGCTTTTAAAGTAGCGCCTTTTAAGTTGATTTCGCTTGCTGCATCTGTTGAAAGATTTCTGATATCAATGTTACCTGATTTAATGTCACCATTGATATTGATTGTCATTGCATCTGCAGAATTTACTGTGTTTGATAAATTTTTAACTGCGCCATTGTTATAATATGAGAAATTTACACCGTCAGCTGTAACAATTTTTACTTTACCGAATGAATCAGTATCGTTGTTGTAGTTTGGAGCTACGTTTGTAGAAATTTTTGAACCACTATACATTGTGATGTTATCAGAAGCAAAGTTAACTGCTTTGTCACCATAAATAGTAGCGCCATCTAAAACAGTGATACCGTATTCTGATTTGCCGTTTCTATCTAATTGTAATTTGTTTGTTTTTTCGTCAAAAACACCGTTAAATGTAGAAACTGTGAAAGAATTCAAGTTTACATTTGCGCCGTCACCGAATAAAACACCGTTTGGGTTAATTAAGATAACTTTACCAGTTGCATCATAACCACAATTGTAACAACCTGAAGAAGTGATTTTACCATAAATTTGAGATAAACCACCTGCTGCATTAACTTTGTTTAAAGCTGTTTGGTTGTGTGCTGTAAATTCGTAGTTAACTTTTGAATTTGCACCAACGTTGTATGAATTCCAATTTAATGTACCAACACCGCCTTGACCAGCATTGATTTGTACATTCATGTTGTTTGCATCTGTTGTAACGTTAGCATTTGTTGCGTTGTTTAACATAGGTAACGCATTAACGTCAACAGCTGCATATGTCATTGGCATTAATGTTGATGATGTTAACATACCAATAACAACTGCGGTACTTAATAATTTTCTCATTTTTTTTCTCCATTCTTGATATATGATTTTAAAAAATTATTTTTCAAAAGGCTAAAAACATGTAAATAATTTTTTTGCTACTTCTTGAAAAATGTTAACAACTTGTTTACATTTCTAAAAATAAAATGTTTGTAAATTGTTAAAAGTTGGAATAACAAAAATATTATTGGAAAAAAGTTGACAAAAAAATAAAATGTAAAGATATGTAACCCTATCTTTATAAAAAAGCAAAAAAAAGCATGTTCGAATTTAATATATTTGCACTATGTACTATTAATTATATTAGTAGTAATATTAAATAGGACATTTTGTAAGAATGTAGTAGAATAAGAATAATTATAATAATAATAGAGAGTGGACAAATGAAAAGAACAATCATTAAAACATCACTGTTATGTGCAACCATGTTTATGGGCATTGGTGCTTTTGCTGCTGATTATGTGCCAACCACTCCAAACTATGACCCTGGTTTAATTGATAACAGTAACTTTATTCAACGTAAAGAATACGAAGCAAAAACAAGATACGAAGCTACAAAAGATCCAGCTGTTATTGAAGAAGAAGTTCGTCAAAAGATGGATTTATTAAATACAGAACAAGTTTCTTTTAAGCTTAAAAGTATTAACATAACAGGTAACACAGCGTTCCCTACTTATGTATTAATGAGATTAGTAGATTTTAAAATTGGTCAAGAAGTTACTATTAACGACTTAATCATTTCTGCTAATGAAATTACAGACTATTATCAAAGCAAAGGTTATATTTCAACAATTGCTTACTTGCCACCACAAAAAGTTAAAGATGGCACAATTGAAATTAAAATTTTAGAAGGTAAATATGGTAACGTTACTATCAACCCTGGTAGATGGGAACGTTCTTCTTATTTAAACAAACATTATTTAGCAGATAATAACATCAAACCTGGTGCAGTATTAAATGTTAAAGATGTTCGTAAAGTTTTAACAGAAATGACAACAGAAGAATATATGAAGGGTGCTGTTTCTTTCGCAGATAACGAAGAATCCGAAGAATTTTCTGATGTTACTTTGGATGTTAAAGATAGATTCCCTATCAACTTAGACTTAAGATATGATAACCAAGGTAGAGAAGCTATTGGTACTCAAAGAGGTGTTTTATACGCTGGTTTACATAACGTAACTGGACACGGCGATACATTGATGGGTACAGTTGCAATGTCAAGCAGATCAATTGGTGCTGGTGGTATGTACTCACTACCAATTGCTGACAATGATACAAGATTAAACTTAGGTTATTCTTATTCACACGTTCGTATTGGTAAGGCATTAAAAGAATTTGGTCTTCGTGGTGATTCTCATGACGTATTCATTGGTGTTTCAAGAAGATTAGCTCAAGGTGATGATTATAGAGTATATGGGGATATTACTTTAGACCTTAGAAATACTGATATTGAATCAAAAAATCCTGCTTATAGTTTCTTTAATAATGGCTATAGAACAAGAGTTCTTAAAGCAACAGTTACAGATGTTAAAGACGATTACTATGGAAGATGGTTTATTAACTCAAGCTTCTCAACTGGTATTCCAATTGACGCATCTGACCAAAATAAAGCTCGTAATTATTCAAGCAACAACTTCGTTAAAGTTAATGCTGGTGTAGCTCGTTTACAAGTATTACCACACAACCAATTAATGCTTTTACAAGTTAATGGTCAATACGCAAACAGACACTTATGGGCATCAGAAGCAATGCAAGTTGGTGGTATCTCTACAGTTAGAGGTTACGATGAAGGCTTTGGTATTGGTGACTACGGTGTTACAGCAAGCTTTGAATACAGATTCCCAATTCCTGGTTTAAAAGCTATATTACCAGACAAACTTGATTTCATTAGCGACAGTATTCAATTAGCTGGTTTCTATGATTTCGGTTGGTATGGCAATAGATTTTCAAATGATCCTACACAATATTTAATGAGTGCTGGTCCTGGTATTATTGTAAAACTTACAAAATACATTTCTGCTAACTTATATTGGGGTATTCCAATTGGTAAGAGATTCCCAGACTACGCAAATAGCAGAGACAGAGATTCAAACAGATTCCACTTTACAATTACATCAAACATTTTATAGTTGGAATAAAAAATATAGAAAAAGAGGAAACAAAAGTTTCCTCTTTTTTTGTTGTGAAAATTATTTGTTAACTATTGTTAAAAAGAAAAAATTACATACTAAAGTTTCTTTTATTTTTGCCGATAGGAAAAATAGGTTAGTTTTCTACACGAGGCATAAAGTATGAAAATAAAAAAATTGTTGTGTGCTGCAGTTGCAGTTTCTGCATTTATTTTTCCTTCAATAGCAAAAGCGGAAGTAGAAAAAGCATATATGTTTACTCCTGTAGAAAATGAGACAGAAACATCTATTACTTTGTATGAATATGACAAAGATACACAAGTTTTAAAAGAAACATATAACGAGCTAACTTTAAATAAAACAACATACGGCAGTGGCGATGCCTCAACCACTGTCGATGTTGTTATTCCTAACAACAAAACTCAAACAATAACTATTAATTATGATAGTGCAAATGTTGTTTCAGAACGACAAAAAATAAGTAGTGATAAGCAAGAAATAACAGGTACGTTTAAGGATATTAGTTCGAGTAATTCTGGTGGTGCCATTTATAATTCGGCTATCATTAATGAAATAATTGGCGTTTTTGAAGGAAATTCCTCAAATTATTCTGGTGGTGCAATTTATAATAATGGGCAAATTGCTTTAATAAATTCTATTTTTATCAATAATACCTGTGCTACAACAAATTATGGATTTGGCGGTGCTATTTATAATAGTGGTGAAATTGATAGTATAATAGGTGATTTTATTGGTAATTATACTGCTTATAATTATAGCAGTTCGTATAGTAATGGTTATGGAGGAGCAATATATAATTCTGGTGTGATTAATTCAATAACTGCTAATTTTATTAATAATAGGGGTGGTGATAATGGTTCAGGTGGAGCTATAAGTAATGAGGATTCTGCGCATATAGGAATTATAGTAGGTGATTTTATTGGTAATTTGTCAAGTGGCATGGGTGGTGGTGCCATTTATAATTATTCCTCAACAATTGAAAGTATAATTGGAGATTTTGTTAATAATATAGCTGGTGATAATGGGGATGGTGGTGCTATTTTCAATTATTCAGCAGTAATTGAAAATATAACAGGAAATTTTATTGGCAATACTTCTAAAAGTGGAGGGGGAGCAATTTATAATTTTCAAGGCACAATAAAATCAATAGAAGGTGATTTTATTGGCAATTCGACAACTTCAACTTATTCGCCTGGTGGTGCTATTTACAATTATCACAAGTCAATTATTGAAAGTATAAAAGGTGATTTTATTAATAATTCATCAAATAATTATGGTGGTGCCATTTATAATGATTCTACTTCTTATGAAGATACAACTTCAAGAATTGATTATATAGAAGGCAATTTTATAAGTAATTACGCTAAATCTGACGGTGGTGCAATTTATAATACTTCAACGGCTCCTATAAAAAGTATTAAAGGTGATTTTAAAGAAAATTCATCTGGTTCAGATGGTGGTGCAATATATAATTCATCTGTTTCAACAATTGAGCTTTTATCTGGTGATTTTATTGAAAATACAGCTATTTTAGATTCAAGTTCTTATAGTGATGAAATATATGGTGGTGCTATTTATAATGCTGGTACAATTAATTTAATAAATGGTAATTTTATAAGTAATTCTGTAAGTAAAGGTTCTTCTACTTCTTATGGTTCTGGAATTGGAGGTGCAATTTATAATACAGGTACAATTGATGAAATAATTGGTGATTTTGAAGATAATTCATCAAGTTATTCCGGTGGTGCTATTTATAATTCTTCGACATCTCCAATTAAAAAAATTGTTGGTGATTTTGTTTCTAACTCTGCAGGGGGTTCTGGTGGAGCCATTTATAATAGTTATTATTATTCATCAAGTGATTCATCTTATTATAGTTCAATTATTGAATATATAGAAGGTGATTTTATTAATAATACATCAGGTTCTAGTGGGGGTGCCATTTGTAATGGTGGAATTATAAACATTGAAATGAATAATTTTATTGGTAATTCTGCAGATGTTTCTGGTGGTGCAGTTTCAAATTCTGGTACAATTTCTTCATTAGAAGGTGATTTTATTGGCAATTCTTCAGGTAATGCAGGAGGTGCCTTTTATAATAGTTCAGCTGCTTCTACAGAATATATTTCAGGTGATTTTATTAATAATTACGCCGGTGGTAATGGTGGTGCGATATATAATCATAATTCAACAATAAAGAGCATAACAAGTAAATTTGAGGATAATATTGCTAATGGCAATGGTGGCGCGATTTATAATAGTTCAGGTAATATTGAAAATATAACAACTAATTTTACTAATAATAAAGCTAATGGTTTCGGTGGTGCGATTTATAATGGGGTTTATTATAGTGGCACATCTGTAATTGAAAATATAACAAGTGATTTTATCAATAATACCGCAGGTGTTTCAGGTGGTGCTATTTATAATGGCAAATCAGCATCTATTTCAGCAATAAAAAGTAATTTTACAAATAATACTGTTAATATAGAAAATATATCAACTTCAAATGTATATGGTGGTGCAATTTATAATTCAGGAACAATTGATACGATAGAAGGTGATTTTTTAGAAAATTCTATAACTTCTACTTCAACTTCATATAGTACTAAAGTTTACGGTGGTGCTATTTATAATGAAGGTACAATTGGTTCAATAGATGGTGATTTTACTAATAATTCTGCCATTTCTGCTTCAACTTCAAGTTCTGCAGAAGTTTATGGTGGTGCTATTTATAATTCAGGAACAATTACTTCAATAGAAAGTAATTTTGCTGATAATATTGCAGGTGAATTAGGGGGTGCTATTTATAATAACAGTCAAATTTCATTAATAAATAGTTCTTTTGAAAATAATACCGCTGAATCTGGTGGTGCAATTTATAACAATGGTCAAATCACATCAATATATAGTTCTTTTGAAAATAATACAGCTGAATATGGCGGGGCAATTTATAATAATTCTTCAGCTACTATTGAAAATATTACAGGTGATTTTATTAATAATACCGCAGAATATTCTGGTGGGGCTATTTTAAATTATGGAACAATGAATATTGCCAATAGTGATTTTAAAAACAATTCTGCAGATAGGTATGGTGGTGCAATTTATAATTCTGGCACATTAAATATTAGTGCCACAGAAAAAGATATTGAATTTACAGGTAATACAGTAAATGGCGAAAGCAATGCCATTGAAAATAATAATACAATATATTTAAGCACTTCAAACGGTTACAAAATATATTTAAATGATGCAATTTTTGGATATGGGAAATTTAATATTAATGGTGAAGTAATATTAAATAACACCATTTCAGAAAATAACGTTATTTTAAATGAAGGAACATTAAAATTAACGGAGAATGGTAATTTCAATAAAAATGCATCTTTAATGTTAAATGAAAATGGAACATTAAATATTCTTGATAATACAATAAAAGAATATACTGTTTCTTCCATTGTAGGAAATAGTGGCAGTTTGTTTATTGATCTTGATACTGAAACAAATACTGCAGATAGTTTTGTTTTATATTCTTCATCTGGAACTATTAATTTATCTAACATTAATTTGTTAAATTCTCCTGCTAAAAAAGAAGGTAAAATTCAAATTCTTAAAAAGAATAATAATTCTGGTACTATAGATTCTAATTTTACTTTTGCTGATATTTATACAAGCGATGGAAAAGTTATTTTTGAAGATTTAGGCAATGGTTACATTTATTATGATACACACGATAGAACAGCAACAAATTTTCAAAATATGGTTAAATTTGTAGCAGGAGAACGAGTTTATGTAATGACAAAAGATGAAATAGTTACAAGAAACTTGGATTCTCTTATGGACACATCTTTAATTGTTAATGGCAATGGAAATATTGTTGATGGTAATGATTATCGTGGTATTGATGTTGAAGAAGGTCAAAAACTATCATTAAATAATTTAAGTGTTAAAAATTTTAAAACCGAATACAACTTTGATATTGGTTCTGATTCCGAAGATGGGGGATTCTTATATAATAGAGGAACTATTGAAAATATTTCAGGAACTGTAGAAGGAAATTCTGCATACGCAAGTTTTGTTGAAAATTGGTCTATCAATGCAAATGGTGGGGCTATTTATAATAAAAACGTAATTACAAAAATTGATAGTGATTTTATAGAAAATTCAGTAAATGCTAATACTGTTGGATATTCTTCTATTGTATATGGTGGCGCTATTTATAATGATTCACTTGCCAATATAGATAGTATTGAGGGTAATTTTGAAAAAAATTCAGCGAATGCTAATTCAGAGGAACATTCTGCTGATGCATATGGTGGTGCAATTTATAATGCTGGTAAAATTTCTTTAATAACTGGGAATTTTAATAATAACTCTGCGAATGCAAATTCGAATTCCATAAATGTACAAGCGGCAGGTGGCGCTATTTATAATACTGGTGAATTGACTATATACGCTGACTTTTTAAATAATTCACTAACAGCAGATTCCAAAGGCTCACAAAGTTATTTACGTGGTGGAGCAATTCATAATTCGGGTACAATATCCACGATAAATGGTGATTTCGAAAATAATTTTATATCTACAAAACGTAATGGTCCCAATAGTTCAGATAGTGCATATGGAGCAGCTATTTATAATGAATCTATAATTACTAATATTACATCTAATTTTATAAATAATTCAATAACTCTCGATATAGACTTACTTGGGGCAACTTTAGGTTATAATTACGCAAACAATATATCAGTATATGGTGGTGCAATATTTAATACGAAATCATCTTCTATTGATAATTTAATTGGTGATTTTTTAGGTAATAATATAAATGTATCTGTAAAAAATCCAGATGGTGGGATTTATCACTATGCAGGAGGTGGGGCTTTATCAAATTGGGGTACTATTGGTAATATTATTGGTGATTTTGAAAATAATAAAGTTACAATGAATATCTCTGGTTATACACGTGGTGGTGCTATTTATAACGAAGGTACAATTTATGCAATAGAAGGTGATTTTTCAACAAATTCTGCTTCTTATGGTGGTGCAATATACAACGAAGGTACAATTTCAACAATAGAAAGTAATTTCTATAATACAGAAAATGGTGGTGCTATTTATAATAAAGGTACTATTAATTCTATAGCTGGTAATTTTAATAACAATAATAGTGGTGCTATTTATAACATAGGCACAATATCATCAATTAATGGTAATTTCGAAGGAAACTCAGCAAGTAATGGTGGTGCTATTTACAATGAAAAAGGAACCATAAATATAAATGCTAATTTCATTAATAATATAGCTTCTAACAATGGTGGAGCAATATATAATGGTAAAGTTTATGAAAAAGCGATTATAAACATTAATGCTATAGAAAATGATATCGAATTTACAGGCAATATAGCAAATGGTAAAAGTAATGCTATTTATAATGATTATGGTATTGTTAATTTTAATACTGATAATGGCCATAAAATCTATATGAATGATGGTATTTTAAGTAATGGTGGTTCTATAAATATTAATGGGGAATTAATACTTAATAATATTATTACAGGTGGAGAAGTTATCATAAATGATGGCATATTAAAAATGGCGGAAAATGGTAATTTTAGTTCATCTACTAATTTAATATTAAAAGAAAATAGTCTTTTAGATGTTATTGATAATAGTATAAAAGAATATGTTGTTTATAATTTAAATTCAAATAATGGTAATTTCGCTATTGATGTAGATTTATCAACAGATGTTGCGGATAGCTTATATGTTTCATATGGTTATTATTCTACTTCAAGTAAAAGTATTAATTTATCTAATATTAATATTTTAAATTTAGTTGAAGGTAAAGAAGGAAAAATTCAAATTATTAAAAATGGTCAAAATTTTATTTTAAATCCAATAAATATATATACAAGTGCTGGTCAAGTATATTTTGAAGATGCTGGCAATGGTTATATTTATTATGATACACACGATAGAACAGCACAAACATTCCAAAATATAGTTAAATTTATAGATGGCGATAGAATTTATTGTATGGATAAAGATGAAATCATTACAAGAAATTTAGATTCTATGGCTGGTACTTCATTAATTGTTAATGGCAATGGATTTACTGTTGATGGTAATGGTTATCGTGGTATTGATGTTGCGAGTAATCAAACATTATCAATCAACAATGTTGTAGCTAAAAACTTTAAAGCAGAACAAGATGCAAATAATTATAATTGGGATAATCAAAATGGTGGTTTTATTTCTAATAATGGAACAATAGAAAACATTTCTGGTTCTTTTGAAAATAACTCTGCTAATAATGATGGTGGCGCTATTTATAATAGTTATAATGCTGAAATCAATACAATTGATGGCGGTTTTAAAAATAATTCTGCAAATGATGGCGGTGCTATTTATAATAATAGCAATATAAATTCTATCAATGGTGATTTTGAAAATAATATAGCAGAATATGAGGGTGGAGCTATTTACAATAGCGAAAGCATAACATCACTTAGTGGTACTTTTAAAAATAATTCTGCGGAAGATGGCGGAGCCATTAAGAATAGTGGTCAAATAGAAACTATTAACGCTACATTTGAAAATAATACAGCAGAATACTCTGGTGGTGCTATTTTAAATTATAGTGAAATTTCGTCAATCAATGGTGAATTTAAAAATAACTCAGCATCAGAAATGGGTGGTGCAATATATAATGATTCAATAATTGATTCAATTAATGGTTCATTTGTTGGAAATAAATCATCATTTATGGGCGGTGCTATACACAATGACTATGGTTTAATCAATAATCTTAGCGGTACTTTTGAAAATAATTCATCACTTTTAGGTGGTGCCATTATGAATATGCAAGGCTTTATAAATATTTCTGCAAATGAACAAAATACAAGTTTTACTGGCAATAAAGATTTATCTGGAAGTAGCGCTATTGCTAATCTTTTGGGTGTTATTAATTTAAATGCAAATACTGATAAATCAATAATATTTAATGATACTATTGGTACAACTGTTGATGATTATATTAATTTTGTTCTTGCATCAGAACCAGATTATGTACCTTCAGAAGAAGAAATAGCAGCTATGCGTGAAGAAATTGGTATGATGTTAACTGCTGATAATAATTTAATTAATATCAATGCAAATAAAGAACAAATAAAGCCTTCTATTAAAAAATATATGTTATTAATGGATGGTATGACTGAAGAAGACTATGAACAATTGTCTGATGAAGAGAAAGCTGAATTCGATTCTTATATAGAAGAAGTATCAATGATGGTTAATCTTCCTGAATATACAACAGGTACAATTGAAATTAATAACAAAGTAAAAAATTCAACAGTAAATATGTTTGATGGCACATTGAAATTTGGCACTAATGTACAAGATGGTGTTGAATATTCAGGTGGACTTGTAAATTCAAACTTTAATTACTACGGTGGTTTAGTTTCTTTACAAAATCAAGGTATTAACTCAGCTAACTTAGGTAATTTAACTCTTCATAATGATATGAATTTATCTTTAGATGCTGATTTAAAAGCCGAAACAATTGATACAATTAGTGCTGATAGCTTTGTTTCTAATGATAATAAAATCAACATTACTAATATCAATCT
>JAZSQW010000070.1:0-3635 GCA_045538205.1 Candidatus Avigastranaerophilus sp.
AAGAAATATTATTTGTATAATTCTGAGGATACAAATCTTTCAAATCAAGTGTTTTTGTTTGATTTGAGTTAGATTTCATAATGTTATTATTCTGATATTTAAAATTATTAAAATTAATAGAATTTATTTTCATATTCACCCACCTGAATTTGTAAAAATCAAACATAAAAAAATTTGCACAAAAAAGCACCTAAATCTTTAGGTGCTTTACATTTTGATATACTTTTTACTAATCTTCTGCGTTTAATTGTCTTTCAATTTCTGCAAGAACTTTTAAAACAGTAGCTTCTGATATGATTTCATTATTAACTTTAACATAAGGAGCTTTTGACTGTTCCCAATTAATTGAACATACTCCCAAACAATTACTAACAGACAGTTTTACTTTTTTTCCATATTTGTGAGGAACTATTTCCAATAATTCATTCATTGTTAAAGAACCCTTAGTAAAACAAGCTGTGCCCAAACAAACTTTTACATCAATTTCTTTCATTGTAATGACCTCATTTATGTCTTTATACCATTTTAACTGATTTTTACTATCTTTGCTACAAAAATTTAAGGGCTAAACTTTCGTTCAGCCCTTTTTATATCTATACTACTCCGTTATATGCATCAATGTAGATTTGTTTAATTTCGTCCATTAATGGATATGCTGGGTTTGCACCTGTACATTGGTCGTCAAATGCAAGTTCAACAATTTCATCAAGTTTTGCATAGAAATCTTTTTCTGGAATACCCATTTCTTTTAAAGAATTAGGGATTTCTAATTCTTTCTTCAATTGAGTGATTGCATCTAATAACAATTGTACTTTTTCATCATCATCTTTACCACCAAGTTTTAGCTCGTCAGCAATTTGACCATATTTTGCTTTTGCATTAGGGAATTTGTATTGTGGGAATACACCTTGTTTTCTTGGACAATCAGTTGCGTTATATTTAATAACTTGATTGAACAATAATGCGTTAGCAATACCATGAGGTAAGTTAAATGCAGCACCTAATTTGTGAGCCATAGAGTGACAAATACCTAAGAATGAGTTAGCAAATGCCATACCTGCAATAGTTGCAGCATAGTGCATTTTTTCTCTTGCGATAGGATCTTTAGCACCTTCTTTATATGAACGTGGTAAATATTTAAATACTAATTTAATAGCTTCTAAGGCATTTGAATTTGTGAAGTTTGTAGCCATAACAGATACATAAGCTTCAACAGCGTGAACTAAAGCGTCGATACCTGATGCAGAAGTTAAACCTTTTGGCATAGAATCTACAAAGTTAGGGTCGATAATAGCCATATTTGGAGTTAATGCATAATCAGCAATAGCATATTTTACATGAGTTTTATCATCAGTAATAATTGAGAATGGTGTTACTTCTGAACCTGTACCTGATGTTGTAGGAATTGCAACCATTGTTGCTTTCTTACCTAATTCAGGAATTGCACAAATTCTTTTTCTAATATCCATAAATCTCATTGAAATATCTTCAAAGTTTGTTTCTGGATGTTCATACATTAACCAAATAATTTTAGCTGCGTCCATTGGAGAACCACCACCAAGTGCAATAATTACATCTGGCTCAAATGGTCTTACAATGTTTAAAGCTTCGTTAATTGTAGATAATGTTGGGTCTGGTTTAACATCAAAGAAGATTTGATAGTCAATACCGATTTCTTCAAGTACATTTGTAACATTGTAAATAGAACCTGAATTGAATAAATATCTATCAGTAACGATAAACGCACGTTTCTTACCTTGTAATTCTCTAAGTGCCAAATCAACAGCACCTCTTTTAAAGTAAACTTTAGATGGCACCTTAAACCACAACATATTCTCTCTCCTTTCAGCTACAACCTTGTAATTAACTAAGTGTTTAACTCCAACGTTTTCACTAACAGAGTTACCACCCCAAGAACCACAGCCAAGAGTTAATGATGGTTCTAATCTAAAGTTATATAAGTCACCAATTGCACCTTGTGAAGCAGGACAATTAACTAATAAACGACCTGTAGGAAGTTTTTTAGCAAATTCGTTAACTCTATCTTGAGTTCTTGTATCTGTATAAAGAACAGATGTGTGACCTGCACCACCTAATAATACTAAATCGTGTGCCATATCTACTGCTTTTTCAAAATCATCAGCCTTGTATAAAGCTAAAACTGGTGATAATTTTTCGTGAGCAAATGAATCTTTTACATCAACTTTCTTAGATTCACCAACTAAAACTTTAACTTTTTCATCAACTTTAAAGCCAGCCAATTCTGCAATTTTATAAGCAGGTTGACCAACAATAGCAGGATTTACAGTACCAGCTTCAGTAAGAATAATTTTAGCAACTTTGCTATATTCTTCTTTATTTAATAGATAAGCACCTCTATATTTTAATTCTTTTTTAACTTGATCATAAACATCTTTAACAGCAACGATAGATTGTTCAGAAGCACAAATCATACCATTATCAAATGTTTTTGACATTAATACTGAAGAAACAGCCATTTGAATATCAGCAGTTTCATCAATAACAGCTGGAGTATTACCAGAACCAACACCTAAAGCAGGTTTGCCTGATGAATAAGCAGCCTTAACCATACCAGGACCACCTGTAGCTAAAATACAATCGATTTTAGGGTGTTTCATTAATGTACTTGTTAACTCTAATGAAGGTACATCAATCCAACCAATGATATCAGCAGGAGCACCAGCTTTAATAGCTGCATCAAGAACTATCTTAGCTGCTTCAATTGTTGATTTTTTAGCACGTGGGTGAGGTGAAAAGATAATTGCATTTCTTGTTTTTAAAGAAATTAATGATTTAAAAATTGCAGTAGAAGTAGGGTTTGTTGTTGGAATAACACCAGCAATAACACCTAAAGGTTCAGCAACAACTTTTGTACCATTAGTTTTATCTTCACTAATAACACCAACTGTTTTAGCATTTTTATGTTTGTTATAAATATATTCAGAAGCAAAGTGATTCTTAATAACCTTATCTTCTACAACACCCATACCTGTTTCAGCAACAGCCATTTTTGCCAAAGGTATACGAGCCTTATCAGCAGCAGTTGCAGCAGCTTTAAAAATCTTATCGACTTTTTCCTCTGGGAATGTTGCAAATACTCTTTGAGCTTCTTTTACACGGTTAATAAGCTCTTCTAACTTTTCAACTGTATCAACTAAGTTTGTGTCTACAGCCTGTTCAACTACTTTTTTAGTAGTTTTTTTCGTTTTCTTTGTTTCTGCCATGTTTAAAAAATTCCTATCATGTTTATTGTGTAAATTTTTCCTTAATAAAATTAAAATTGAATAAGGGCTATTTGTCAATAAAAATTTAGGTTTAAGTATTATTTCTTTATAAAAATTTAATACGTTTATTTAAACAAATTTATGAAAGGAACATTAAAATAATTAGCAATTAAAATTAGCTTATCTAATGTAATATTAATTTTACATTTCTCTAACTTTGAAACATAAGAATTATCAACACCTAAAATCAATGAAAGTTCTTCTCTTTTAAGCTTTTTACTCTCTCTTAATTTCTTAACATTTATAGCTAATTTTTCTCTAATTTCTTGATTCATATTCAAATTATACAAAATTTTTCAGATTAGGAAAATATGTTAGCCTCAAAATTTC
>JAZSQW010000135.1:0-5538 GCA_045538205.1 Candidatus Avigastranaerophilus sp.
GGTCTAGTCATTGTCTTCCTAAGACCGCCTTGGCCTCCGACTTACCTCTTTTTGAGCCATTTGTAAGTCAAGTTGATTTTGAGCAACAACTTCTTTCATACTTGCACAGTTATCAAATGCTGGTTTAACAATCATAAAAATTATTCCAGCAAAGATAATAATAGCCAAAAAGACCATAAACATTACATAATTAGATTTTAATACTTTATTATTCATTTTATCCTCTACTTATTTATAAAATTGGCACATTGCCATTTATAACCTTTTTATCCTTTTTTTTACCATCACCTTCAGCATTTTCGCCTTCAGGATCTAAGCTTATATTTATACTTTGTGTTTTTATTTCAAAAACATATGTGCTTGCGCCACCTGTTATACTAACATTTTCTTCATCAACAGCAAATTTAGATAAATGTAAATCATTATTTTTAGCTTTTAAAGAAGATACGAATTCTCTAACAGTATCTGCTGATTTAGCTTTACCAACAATCAACATTCCGCCTTCTTCATTTGTAACAAAGTTTTTAACATATACGTTTTCTGGAATATCAGTTGATAAAGCAGTAAATACATCATTAGTTGTTTTATTTTTATCAACAATGCTTTTTAAAGATGGATATAAGCCTTGGAATTTATTCTTTATAGAATCAGCATTGCTTTTGAAAACTTGTATTTGATCTTGTGCGGCATTAGATTGTTCTTGCAAAGTATTTGTTTGCATTGTAATAAGCCCCCAAAGGATACCGCCAACAATTACCGCGCAAGCTATAGCAAAAACTATAACGGCAACTGTAAAGTTTGCTGCTTCTACTTCATATTCACCAACAGCAATAATATTTTTCTTAACTCTATCTGGTGGCAAGAAGTTAATATCTACAGGATATTCATCTAAATCAGCAACAGCGGCACCAACTGCTTCTAATGTCATATATGAAATCATATTAGCATCTATGCCAGAATCCATAGAAACTTCAATGAATTTTTCATTAGAGTTAATACCTTTATTTACTGTATCAGCTTCACCGTGGAAAGCTATTTTTGATAACAATACAGCAGGATCAACTTCATCTGTTTCACTAACAATTAATAAAGATTGTGGTGTATTTTTACCAATTGCGTTTGTAAGAATTTTTGAAATTGTTACATAAACTTCTTCTTTTGAGAAAGATTTAACAGCGATTGGTTCTTCAAAGAAATCTGTAACTAAACCATCTTCCACGAAGAAAGAAGCACAGTTATTAGCTGTTACTAATAAAATAGATACATTTTCTTCTCTTCTCATATACTTAGAAAATCTATCACAGTATTGAAGAGTTTTTAGGAAAGCTGTATATGAAGATTCTATTCTAACTAACTCGCAACCAAGACCATCAAAAATTTCAATAATTTTTCTTACTGCTTTTGTTTGAACAGCACTAAATGCAACTGTTCGAGACATATTATTAAATTTTGTATAACCAATTAATGGTTCATTTCCACTTCTTTTAAATACATACAAGTCTTCAATTTCTGCTTGTATATTATCTTTAATATAAGGTTCATCTGCTGCACTTTCAATTGCTGTAAGACCAAATTGAACATTTGGTATATTCAATGTAACAGCGCAGTCTGAAGGTAACAAACCAGCATCTTCAAACAATGTTTCAAGTGCATCTGCAAATTCATCATAATCAATAATTTCTCTAATAGCGTTATTATACTTAACATTTCCTGATGCATAAGTAACAACTGTTTTAGTTTTTGCATCAACAGCTACTAATTCAATAAAGTTATTAGGCGAAACTGATATACCTATGTGAAACTTTTTCTTAAATCCAATATTTTCTAATATACTCATAAATTACCTACAATATTCCCCATATAATTTACTATAATATATTTATATTGAAATTTTGGCAACAAAATTAATATTTTATAGACCATTTAATGTATAATGAATTTATAAATCGTTGGAGAAAAAAATGGAAAATTATATTTTTGGTAAAAATAACGTTATTGAATTATTAAAAAGTGGCAACAGAAATATCAGCAAAATCATATTAATGAAAGGATTAAAAGACAATTCTAAACTATCATTAATAATAGATTTAGCGAAACAAAATGGCGTTATATATCAATTTCAACCAAAAGAAAAATTCCAACAATTTAACGAATATTCACATCAAGGTGTTATCGCATATGTTTCACCTGTAAAATATGTAGACATAGATGATTTTATAGAAAAAGAAAAAAATAATGGTTACAAAAAAGTAATTATTACAGATGGCGTTGAAGATCCACATAATTTTGGTTCTATTATAAGAACAGCTGTTTGTGCAGGTTTTGACGCAATAATTTTCCCATCAAGAAGAAATGCAACAATTAATGCAACCGTAGAAAAATCATCAGCTGGAGCTATTAACCACATAGATTTGATTATGGTTAATAGCCTATCTAACGCAGTTAATAAACTAAAGGATAACAACTTCTGGATAATTGCAACTGATATTCGTGCAACAGATAATTATTACGACATCGATTATTGCGATATGAACTTCGCAATAGTTATGGGCTCTGAGAAAGAAGGCATTTCATCAACAATATTAAAAGCCTCAGACTACAAAATCAAAATACCAATGCTAACCGATTTTGATTCATTAAATGTAGCAAACGCAGCAAGTATTGTTATGTATGAAGCCATTAAACAAACAATGCAAAAATCAGAGAATGTTGTATAATATTTTTTACCGGAGGGTTAATGTCTAAACACGAAAATAATTTTGATGATGAAATAAATGAAGAAATCTTTGATGCTGAAATAGATTCAAATGAAGATGATGATATTATAAGCGCACTTGAAGGTCCTAAAAATTTAGAGACACAAAATAGCGCTGTAGCTGACGATTCTGTTAAAATTTATCTTCAACAAATCGGGAAAATAAAACTTTTAAAAGCAGAAGAAGAATTAGAAGTTGCTAAAAAAATCAAAGAAACAAACTCCGAAGCTGCTAAAAAAACTTTAATTAATGCGAACTTAAGACTTGTAGTTAGTATTGCTAAAAAATATATAGGCAGAGGTTTATCCTTCTTAGACTTAATTCAAGAAGGTAATATGGGCTTAATGAGAGCTGCCGAAAAGTTTGATTATACAAAAGGTTATAAATTCTCAACATATGCGACTTGGTGGATTCAACAAGCAATAACAAGAGCAATTGCTGATAAATCAAGATTGATAAGACTTCCTGTTCATATGATTGAAACATTAAGCAAAATCAAAAAAATTTCAATGGATTTAACTATTGAAAATGGGGTTGCACCAACTAAAGAAGAAATAGCATATAAAGTTGGTATGAATGTTCAAAAATTAACAGCATTAATAGAATCTGCACAAGGCACAATAAGCATTGAAGCTCCTGCCAATAATCAAAAAGATGACAACATAAAATTATCTGATTTTATTGTTGACGAATCAACTCTATCGCCAGATTCAAAAGTTACGCAAGATAATCTATTCTGCGATATCAAAAAAATGCTTAACCATTTAAGCGAAAAAGAACGTAACGTTTTAATTATGCGCTATGGTTTAGATGACAACGGACAAAAAAAGACTTTAGAAGAAATCGGCACATATTATGGCGTTTCTCGTGAAAGAATTCGTCAAATAGAAAACAGAGCAATGAGCAAACTAAAAAAACTTTGCCGTAACGCAAATATTACAAAGAATTTAAAAAATTATATCTAAATTTTTGCAAATATATGCTATAATTCTTGCATAGATAAGGAGATTATAAAGTGATTGATGTATCCTCTGATAAATTTGCAAGCGTTATAGCTCGTATTTTAGATGATAGACAAGCAAAAGATATAAAAATTTTAAATATTTCAAACATATCCGTGTTGGCTGACTATTTTGTTATATGTTCAGCGGATACTGCTACCCAAGTAAAATCATTAACTGGATATGTTCGCGAAAAAGTAAAAGACCATTTTGAAAGAATTCCTATCGGCGAAGAAAATGATATGAAAAATCGCTGGAATTTATTAGATTATGGTGATGTTATTGTTCATATGTTACATAAAGAAGAACGTGAAACATACGCAATTGAACGTTTTTGGAATCACGCTTTTTGTGTTTCTGAAGAAGAATGGAAAGAAAAATCAAAAGAATTTTCAATTTACGAAGAAGGAGTATAAAAATGAAAAAATCAGTTATAACTTTAACAGCTTTAAGCATCTTATTTGCTTCAAATATAGCTATGGCAGAAGGATTTGATAACATATCAAATTTAACACCAGTACAAAAACAAAAATTAAACCAAATTCATTTTAACTATAAACAAGAAAACAATGCTTTAGAAACAAAAATTATGAGCTATGAAAGTAAATTAGCAGAAATTAAAAATGATGCAAATAAATCTGCGCAAGAAAAAGCATTAATAATTTCAACATACGAAAGAAATATTTCAACATTAAAAGCTCAACAAAATGCAGTAAAATCAAATGCTGAGAAATTATATCAAACTGTTATGACTCCAGCTCAATACCAACAACATACTATGCAAGGTGCTCAAGCAGAAATGCAAATAAATGAATTTTTAAAAGGTGCAAATAATTTCAGGGAGAAAAATTAGATGAAAAACTTTTTTAAATCAATACTTGTTATTGCATTATCACTATTTTGCATAAACAATAGTTCTTTTGCATTCGTTTCTACTCAAGAAGAAATTCAAGCAGAAATGGACAAAATAATGGAATTAAACAACACTGACTTTAATTCTTTTTACAACAAATCTGAATTAGTTGGCACAAACAGAAGTAGTTTTAATCTTTCTGTTTCTGAATACAAACTTAAAAATAAAGCTACAATAGATTCTTTAAGCAAAATTATTGAATCTATCCAACAAATTGAAGCAAGTCCTGAATTTACTGATGGAGAAAAAGCATCAAAGATTAATGATCTTATTCAAAAATCTAACGAAGAGTTAAATAACACAGGAAGTAGTGCTATTAACTTCCTAACAGGATTAGGCAGATTTATGCCAACAATTACATATAGTAAATTTAAAAAATCATTTATAGAATATTACAATGATTTTTATATAAATGAAAACGAAATTGAACTATAATCTTTAAAAAGACACGCTATTTAATGCGTGTCTTTTTGTATTTAATTTACGAAAAATAAAAAATGAACTTTTTAAAAATGTCCTCGTTATATAAAGTGAAAAGAGGAAGAAAAAATGGACAACAAAAACAAATGCAACAAATATGAATCCTACTTCGTTTTTAGAAGCGAAGAAGAATTTAATTCGCATTTAAACGAATGTTCTGATTGCAGAGAAGAACACGAAAAAATGCTAAAAGTATCAAATTTAATGAAAGAAGTTGCTCCTGTTTATCTAAAAAGAGAAGAGAAGAAAAAAACAAGTACTTTAAAAAGAATTGCTTGCTGTTTTGTTCTTTTAATAGGAATAACCTCTTACACTGGATATAATATGTATAACGATTATAACTTTGAAGTAAACACTGCAGATGAATCATACATAGAATCAACAATGG
>JAZSQW010000149.1:0-25445 GCA_045538205.1 Candidatus Avigastranaerophilus sp.
CAAATGTTATTAGAAGGATAATAAAAAATTCAATAAAAAAGACTGATTTTAAAATCAGTCTTTTTTATTGAATTTTTTATTATCCTTCTAATAACATTTGTTCGCTACCTGGCGCAATATATGTTTTTACTGCTGTTAATAAGTCGCTTTGACCATCTTTGTTATCATCTTTTGTACCAAGGTAAATTAATGCTGCCGCAATAACTCCACCGATACCCCATTTGCCTAATGCTTTGCCTCTTTTTGATAATTCTTCTATAGGTAAAGTGTTAAAGTTTTTTATTCTTTTTAAAATATCTTTTATGCTTTTTATACCTTTTCCTTTTAGACCATCTGTTATTGCTCTTGCTGCATCATCTGAAAAATCTGCACAAAATTGTTTAATTAAAACTTCAAGTTTTCCAGTAAGTTTTTCACCGGCTTTTAAACCAGTAGGAATAGCAATACCGCTAACTGTTGCGGCTTTAACCAAATCCATGATTTTTTCTTCAGGAGTCTTTTTTGGCTTCTCTTTATATTCGCTAATTTCTACATAATCACTTTCAACATTGTTGTTATTAGTTGCACAGTCTTCGCATTCTGTGAATTTTGCATCGATATACTCAGATGCTTTTTCTTGGCGAGCTTTAAATGCTGGTGTTGAATAAATGTTGTTAATATTCATATCTGACTCCTTACTTGCCAATATAAAGATAATCAAGATTCGAAATTGACTAAATTTATCCATTTGTTAAGAAATTGTTACAATGATTGTTTTTTTAAAGATAAAGGACTATCAGTTTTGATAGTCCTTTTTTAATTATTATTGTTACTTGTTATGCTGGATTTATTAGCTTTTTAATAGCTTCAATTGAGTCGCTTTGACCGTCTTTGTCTACGTCTTTTACACCTATGTATGTTAATACACTTGTCAATGCGCCTAATAGAATATATCCAATGGCTGCTTTTCCTCTCTTTGGAAGATTTTCAATAGGGTTAGTATTGAATTTAGTTAGTTTTTTAAAGAATGTTTTTATGCCTTTTTCACCATTTTCTTTTATTTGGTTTAGTGCAATTTTTGCATCATCATCAGCAAATTGTTTTGTAAAGTTACAAATGCCTCTTTCAATGCTATCTGTTAATTTTGTAGATACTGGTTTACTTGTTTTGTATGCTACCCCACCAACAACAGCTGTACTTATTCCTTTTTTTACTAAGTCAGTTTTTTCTTTTGGTTCTGTTGTTATTTCTGCATTTGATTTAAATGCTGGTGTTGAGTTGATTCTGCTAATTTGCATGTTTTTCTCCTTGCGAAATTACATTCCTGCAAAGTTAAAAACTTATAAAAAATTTTTTTGCTATTTTTTTGAAAGAATTAATGTTTTTGTTACATTATTTAAGCTTATTTATTTTGCTTTTTAATATTTTATTTAATACACAAATAGGAAGTTTTGATGCGAAATCTGCAAGATGTGCAGAAAATCCTATATTATATGAAGGTTTTGGATTATTGCTTTTAACTATTTTTGAAATAGTGTTTGTTACTTTTTCTACATCAATGCCTTTAAAATTGTTTTCTAATGCATTTTTTTCTAAGAAAATTAGTTCTTTTTCATATTTTGTTTTTTGTGTTTCTTTCAAATCTTCAAATGAATTTCTTGTTGCTTCAATGCTTCTATTCCAAATAGGTGTTTTTATTGATGCAGGTTTTACAGAAATAATTTTTATATTATCTTTATTTTCAACATTAAACGAATTAAAGAATATATCTAATGCTCTTTTTGATGCACAATATGCAGAGATATAAGGGAATATTCCACTTGCTGCCATTGAGCTAATGTTAATAATTTTGCTTCCGTGTAAAAGTGGCATGAACTTTTGTGCAACCATAATTGGTCCAAAAGTGTTAATCTCGAATTGTTGTTTTAATCTATTTAATGATAAAAGCTCAACAGGACCGGCTACTACAATTCCTGCATTGTTTATTAATACATTTATTTTGTTTGTATTTTTCATTACAAACCAAAAGGCCTTATCTATGCTTGGTGCATTTGTTACATCAATATATACGCCTGTAATATTTTTATGGGCTTTTTCAAGTTCTGCTTTATCTGTTTTTCTTCTGATACCAGCAAAAACTTTATGTCCCTCTTTTGCTAATTTAATGGCTGTTGCTTTTCCGATTCCGGAAGAAGCACCTGTTATTAATATTGTTTGTTGTTTTTTCATATCAATTATTTTTTATCACAAAATTTTGTTATAATCAATTTATGTTTAATAAGAAAAATATTGAAGTAGGACAAAAAGGTGAAGATTTAGCTTGTGAATTTCTTGAAAAGGCAGGCTATAAAATCATTGAACGAAATTGGCATTATTCTAAAAATGCCGAAATAGACATAATTGCATTAGATAAAAATTGTCTTGTTTTTGTTGAGGTTAAAGCAAGGACTAATCTTAATTATGGGCATCCTTTTGAGGCTATTTCTCAATCAAAAATTGAAAAAATTAGAATGGCTATATCGGCATATTTAAAAATAACTGATATAAAACATAAAGATTATAGGTTTGATGGAATAGCAATAATCGGGCTAAAAAACCCGATTATTGAACATTTGAAAAATTTAGGTTGATTGTTATTCCCAATTAATAATATCTTCTGTACATAATGTTTTTTCTAATTCTGGCATTACACTTTTTAATGTCATTTCGAATGTAATAGGTGTAACAGAAACTTTATTCCAACGCATTGCATTTATGTCTGAAGCATCGTTTTCACACTGTTTTATTAATTCTCCTGCCATCCAGTAATACACTTTTCCGCGAGGATCCACTCTTTTATCGTATTCGTCTGTGAACATTTTTGCACCTAATTCAGTGATTGCTATGCCTGCTAAATCTTCAGGCATAAGTCCAGGTACATTTACATTTAAAATTGTTTTTGGTGGGAATTTATAGTCTTTTAATTTATGGATAAATTTTGCCATAAATCTTGCTACATTTTTAAATAATTCTGGTTCAGATGTCATACTTGCTAAGGAAACAGCAATACTTGGATAACCTAACATAGCACCTTCCATAGCACAACTTACTGTTCCTGAATATAAAATATCTGAACCTAAGTTTGGACCGTGGTTTATTCCTGAAATAACCAAGTCTGGTTTCTCGTCTTCACTTAAAATCGCATTGATTCCAATTTTTACGCAGTCTCCAGGAGTTCCACTTGTAACCCAAATTCTTTTTGCTCCAAAACGAGAATCTAATTCTTCAACTCTGATAGGAGTATGTAGAGTTAAAGAGTGTCCAGCCGCACTTCGTTCTCTATCAGGAGTAATTACATAAACTTCGTGTTCTTTACTTAATTCTATTGTTAAGGCCTTTATTCCTTCAGCCATAATTCCATCATCATTAGAAAGTAATATTTTCATATAAAACTCCTTTCGACAAAATTTGTATTATTTATATAATACCCTTTAGCACATCATTTTTATCTATATTTGATTTTAGTTGTACTTTTTTTCGTCCTTTTGGCATTACAAAATTTATTTTTTTATCAGCAACTTTTTTATCTGATTTCATTGCATTATAAAATTCTTCTTTGTCGAATTCATCAGATAATTTTGTTAATAGAGAATAATCATTTAACAAGGAAATCGCTTCATTGTAATATTTATTGTCAACAATTTTTATTTCCTTTGATAAGTCAAAAATTAGTTTCATTCCAATAGAAACAGCTTCTCCGTGTGTATATTTTTCGTACTTTGTAAGATTTTCTATTGCATGAGCATATGTGTGTCCAAAGTTTAAAATTGCTCTTAGCCCTTTTTCTTTTTCGTCTTTGTTAACGACTGCTGATTTTAATGAACAACAAATTTGTATTAATTTAGTTAATGTTTTTGAATCTTTTTCATAAATTTTATCTTTGTTTTGTTTTAAAAATTCAAGTAGTTTGTAGTCTTTTTTTGCGTGACAAGATTTTTCTATAAATGAATATTTCAAAACTTCGCTTAAACCAGTTTTGAATTGTCTTTCATCAAGAGTGTTTAATGTATTTGTATCAGCAATAACAACTTTTGGTTGGTAGAAGTTGCCAATTAAATTTTTACCAAGCTCATGATTTACTGCAACTTTTCCGCCTACAGATGAATCAACCTGTGCTAAAAGTGTTGTTGGAATTTGAATAAAATCTATGCCACGGTGGATTACGGCTGCTGCAAAACCTGCCATATCACCAATAACACCACCTCCAAGTGCAATAATACAATCTTTTCTTTCTAATTTTATTTCAAGTGCTTTTGTTATGATTCTATTTAAAACTTCCATATTCTTGTATATTTCACCATCTGGCAAAATTTCAAAATGTGCTCTTTCATCTTTTAGTTGTTCTCCATATAGGTTAAAAACTGTTTCATTTGTAACAACTAAAAAATTATTAGCTTTTGTATATCTTGAAATGATTGTGTATACACTGTCTAATAAACCTTCGCCAATAAATATTGGATATGATTTTTTTTCTTTAATGTTGAGTTTGACGTCTACTTTTTCCATTGTTTTATCTCTTCCATAATTGTATTTACAACTTCATTTGGTGTTTTATTTGTTGTGTTTATTGTTAGGTCTGATTTTTCGTATAAGTGTTCTCTCTCAGATAAAATTGCTTGAATTGTATCTTTTAAATTCTTTGTGTTTAATAGTGGGCGAGAATTGTCATTTTTAACTCTTTCAAAAATTGTTTCTTTATTAGCTTTTAAGTAAAGAGTTTTTGTTTGTTTTAATAGTTCTCTGTTTTCTTCTTTTTTAATTATTCCGCCACCTGTTGCAATAATTTGATTATCTGATTTTAAAATTTTTGATAACACTATAGTTTCCATTGAACGAAAAGTTTCTTCTCCGTGCTCTTCAAAAATTTTGTTAATAGAACAATTTGCTAATTTGATTATTTCTTCATCAGTATCTATAAACTTGAAATTGAGTTTGTCTGATAATAGTTTGCCTATTGTAGACTTTCCTGAACCCATCATTCCAATAAGTGCAATGTTCATAATTTACCTTTCAGAAATTCTTTTTGTATAGCTTTGATAATTTGTTTTTATTTCATCAATACTATCGCCTGAAAATTTTTCTATAAAAGCATTAGCTAAAACAATTGCAATCATGCTTTCAGCTACAACTGCGCAAGCTGCAACAGCGCACGTGTCAGAGCGTTCAAAATGAGCTTGAACTTGTTCTTTTGTGTCAATTTGAATTGAATTCAATGGCTTTTTCATTGTAGGAATTGCTTTCATTGCAACTTTTACAACTATATCTTCACCATTTGTGATTCCTGCTTCGATTCCGCCTGCATTATTAGTTTTGCGAATGTATTTACCGTTTTCTACAAAAATTTCATCATGCGTATTAGAACCTAAAGTTTGAGCAACATCTTTGCCTAATCCTATCTCAACTGATTTAACGGCAGGAATACTCATAACTGCTTGAGCTATTAATCCATCTATTTTTCTATCCCAGTGAACGTGTGAACCTAATCCAACTGGAACATTTTTGAAAATAACTTCGAATGCCCCACCTAATGTGTCACCATCTTCTTTTGCTTTATCTATCTCTTTTTTCATTTCTTCGTATATAGAATCATTTAGTGTACGAAGATCGTTATTTTCAATTTCTTCTTTATAATTAAAAATATTTTTTGGTGTTTCTGTTTTTATAGTGCCAATTTGATTTACAAATGAAATTCCTTCTATATCAAATTCTTTTAAAATGCTTTTTGCGATTGCACCTGTTGCAACTCTTGTTGTTGTTTCTCGCGCACTTGAACGCTCCAATATGTTTCTAACATCTGTGTGATTGTATTTTAAAGCACCTGCAAAATCAGCATGTCCTGGTCTTACGTTTGTGATTTTTTTAGATTCAATTAATTCTATATTTTCTTTTGTTTGCTCAACATTTTCAGTACTCATTGGAATAATCCAATTTTCAAAATCTTTATTTGTTATTTCTAAACAAATAGGGCTCCCTGTTGTTTTGCCATGTCTAACGCCAGAAAGAATTGTTGCTGTATCTTTTTCAATAAGCATTCTTCCGCCACGTCCATAGCCAATTTGACGGCGTTGTAATTCTTTATTTATATAATTGATATCTATATTTATTCCGGCAGGAACTCCCTCAATTATTGTGTTTAGAGCTTTGCCATGCGATTCGCCTGAAGTTAAAAATCTTATTGTCATGTTCGTCCTTATAATTAAATCTTTCTGTCATTATATCAAATATTGAGTTTCAGGGCTAAATATATACTTTTTTAATAATTTTATTTATATTCAAAATGCTTCTGTTACATATAAATTAGTACTATCTTTATAGCAAAAAGCTGTAATCCTCTCTGATTTTGTACATGCCCTTGTCAAGTAGTTTACAATTACTTTTCTATAAAATACTTCATATTAATAATTGTAAAACTTTTTTTTTTCACTTGTTTCAAGGGGCATGGTCTATTGTTAAAAATAGTAAATTATTATTATGTTGTATGTAAAGTTTGTAAGTTTTACTATTAAATAACAGAGAAACGAGAGAGCTTTGGAAGGAGTGATGGCGGAGCTTTCCTGTATTGGGAGAGAGACTGAATAAGGAATATTTGGGAATTTATTGGTTAGATTATTATAAAAAAATTTGATTTTGTCGAGCGAGATTAGGGGATTATTTACAAAGTTCTGGGTAAAACAGAACTTTTTTAGTTTATTAGAGTATAATAAATAGTTGTACGTATCGGAGTTTATTATGAAAAGAGCAATTGTTATAGTTATAGATTCAATGGGTTGTGGTGCAATGAAGGATTGTGCTGATTATGGCGATGTTATGGAGTGTAATACACTTTGCAATGTTGCAAAAGCTAATAATGGTTTGAATGCGCCGAATTTCTACTCTTTAGGATTGGGTAATTTGGGAAATGTTCAAGGAGTTGCTCAAAATAGTAACGCTATTGCTCAATATGGAATAATGAAGGAAACTTCAAAAGGTAAAGATACTACGACTGGTCATTGGGAAATGATGGGATTAGTTTTAGAAAACCCATTTAAAGTTTATCCTAATGGTTTTCCTCAAGAGTTGATTAATGAGTTTATTGAAAAAACTAATTGTGGTGGAATTTTGGCAAACTATCCAGCTTCAGGAACTAAAGTTATTGAAGATTTACATTCTGAACATGAAAAAACAAAGTTTCCTATTATTTATACCAGTGCTGATAGTGTGTTTCAAATTGCTGTTGATATTGATATTATTCCAGTTGAAACCCTTTATAAATATTGTGAAATAGCAAGAGAAATTTTGACAGATGAATATAATGTTTCTCGTGTTATTGCTCGTCCTTATAGAATGATTGACGGTAAACCAACAAGAATTGGTGCTTTGCGTCGTGATTATTCTGTTGAACCATTTAAAGATTCTGCTTGTGACATTATTTTGAAAAATAATGGTGCTGTAGTTGGAATTGGTAAAATAGAAGATATTTTTGTTGGAAAAGGTATTTCTCATGCTGTTCATACAGGTGGAAATATTGAAGGTTTAGATTTAACGTTAAAAGCTATTAAAAATGAATTAAATTTAGATGAAATTAAAACAGATAAATATGATATAAAATCTTTTGATAAACAGTTTATTTTTACAAATTTAGTTGATACAGATATGCTTTATGGTCATAGAAATGATGCTATAGGTTATGCTAAAGCAATTGAAACTATTGATACATATCTTCCTAAATTTATTGATGCAATGACAGAAGATGATTTGTTAATAATTACGGCTGATCACGGTTGTGATCCAACTGTTAAAGGAACAGATCATACTCGTGAACAAGTACCTATTATTGTTTATTCAAAAGGTATAGAACCAAAAGAATTGAAAGATATTAATTGTTTTGATTATGTTGCTGAAAGAATTCTTGATTGGTTAAATATAAAATAAATTTGTATTTCACGTTGTTTCTTTTATAATTTTAAAAGACTAAAAAACAGAAATTGAAAAAATGGATTTAATACAAGAAATAAATAAATTAAAAAAAGAAAAAAATGCGATAATTTTAGCTCATTGTTATCAAAATGTTGAAGTTGATGAAGTGGCTGATTTTGTTGGTGATTCTTTGTATTTAAGTCAAGTTGCTGCTAAAACAGATGCAGATATAATTTTGTTTGCAGGAGTTTATTTTATGGCTCAAAGTGCTAAAATATTATCTCCTGATAAAAAGGTTTTAATGCCAAATTTAAATGCTGGTTGTTTAATGGCTGATATGATAACTGTTGAAAAATTAAGAGCGTTTAAACAACAATATCCTAATATACCTGTAGTTTGTTATATTAATTCAACAGCTGAGGTAAAGGCTGAATGTGATGTTTGTTGCACAAGTTCAAATGCTATTAAAATAGTTAAAAATTTGGGTTCGGATAAAGTTTTATTTGTGCCTGATAATTTCCTTGGTAAATGGGTACAAAAACAATTAAATGGGGAAGTTGAAGTTATTACCTTTAGTGGTTGTTGTCCTATTCATCAATTAATAAGTGTTGAAGATATTCAGATGATACGCAAAAACTATCCTGATGCTTTGATATTAACACACCCTGAATGCAGGGCTGAAGTTTCTGAATTATCAGATTTTGTTGGTTCTACAAAAGAAATTATGGCTTATGCAAAACAATCAGATAAAAAACAGTTTGTTATTGCGACTGAAAAGGGTGTTGTTGATAGATTAAATAGAGATAGTAAGAAATATAATTGGGGTAAAGAGTTTATATTAATTAAAGATAATATAGTTTGTGAATCTATGAAAATGAATTCTTTACAAGATATATATAATTGTTTATCTTTTGAGCATTTTGAAGTTAATGTAGATAAAACGGTTTCAGCTAAAGCATTAATGTCTATAGATAAAATGTTAAAGTTAAGTGTTTAGCATTTGGTATTGTTTTTAAAAAATACTTTATGTTATAATTATTCTGTCGAAATAAATTAAGGAGAAAATAATGAAAGTTATCGTTAATGATTCATGTATTTCATGTGGCGCTTGTGAATCTGTATGTGATGCAGTATTCTCAATCGAAGATATAGCTGTAGTAAATGAAGCTGCTATCGCTGGTAACGAAGATTCAGTTAAAGAAGCTGCTGATTGCTGCCCAGTAAACGCTATTGAAATCGCATAGTATTTTTAAGCAATATAAAAATAGAGAAGACTTAGGTCTTCTCTATTTTTTTACAATTTGATATTTTTCAGTAGTCCCATTATAGAACTTGCTGCTCCCGAAAGTCCGCCAAGACCACTGGTTAGTCCGCTGAGACTGCTCGTTATTCCGCCGAGACCGCCCATACTGCCTGTTACACTACTTAGTAAGCTTGATGCTTCGCCCATAGCTGCTGATGCACCATCAATTAGGTTTGGAGCATTTGTAAGTGCTGTTTCAACTGCGCCATGAATTCCTTCATCACTTGCAATTGCACCTGCTGCGCTTAATGCACCGCCAGCCATTTCGCCTAAAGCTGGTAATACAAATTCACCTGCATCTTTTATAGATTCGTATTCTTCGTGACCTGTTATATAGGTATCAATGCTTGTTTTGATTTGTTTTTTGATACCATCCCACGTTGCACCTTCTTTTGTAGCTTCAATACCAGCATCTAAACCTGTACTAAATAAACCTAAAGTTACTCTTGTAATGTTCTTGCAAGATACAGCTTCAAGAATTTCTTTTCTCATTTTTTGATAGTTGCTTTCTTCATCTTCTAATGGATCGAAGAATTTCTCTTCAATATGAGTTAAAGAATTATTGATAATTGTTTGAACACTGCTACCAGGAATAATACTTGCTACTGCACCAACTAATGGTCCAATAACAGGTAATTTCCCGCCAACTTGGTATACTAAATCTAAAACTTTACCAGCAACTTTACCGATAACACCAGAGCTTACAATCTTTTCTCTAAAGCCTCTTACTGCATCTCTAATTTTGTTAGGAATTTCAGCTTTAGTGATGCTATCAGCCATTGACTGAATGCCCTTTTGTGTGTTTTTATAGAAGTCGCTTTGTGCAAAATTACCCAACTTTTCGTGTAAACCTGCTTTCATTGTATCTAAATCAGCTTGGATTTTATTTGCAAAATCAGCACCAGCATTCCCACTGGACACAATATTTGCGTTTCCAGCAGCTGCTTCGGTAAGTTCGTTGCCACTTGTACCTTTTAAGTTAAATAAATTCACGTTTCCAAAGAGATTTATACCACCTAAGCCGCTCATTAAAGTGCTCCTTTTCTATTTTTCATGTATTATTAATTTTTTTATCGGCAAAATATCTAAAAACTTTAGTTTTTATAAATTTAAATTAAGAATTGTTAATAATTCTCTATTTCTAAAAAAGAGTTTTTATTGTTCCGTCTTCTATTTGCGTTTTTATACTTGTTGTAGCCATATTTACAAGTGTTGTAATGTCTTCACCTTGAAGTCCGCCTTCTTTTGTCATAGCAATTCCTGTTAATAAAGCCATATCTGATATATGCTGTATGATTCTCACTATGTTTCCAGGAGAAATAACATCAAATACTTTTGATTGGAATTCTTGATAATTTGGATTTGTTTCAATTTTTTCAAAGAAATTTTTTTCAAGACTATCTAAAGAAGTATTAATTATCTTTTTTACATTTTCAGGTTTTATAGTTTGACTTATTCCTGTTACTATATCTCCAACTACAGGTATGTTTTTTCCTACTTCATATATTGCGTTTAATGCGCCACCCACAAATTCGCCAAAAGCTCCTGAAGTTAGAACTTTTTTCCTTATTCCACCTAAATTTTTGTGTATTTCTTCTGGTAAACCATTCAGGTCGCTTTTATTAAGTGACTCAACAAGTCTATTGTATTTTCCCGTTCTTCCCGTAGTAAATGTGTAGTCACACAAACCTGAATACATACTTTCTCTTATATTATTCAAGTCTATATTTTTGCTTGATAAAGAAAAAGAGTCACTTTTTCCACCTGATAGCCAATTGAAATCAGAGTTTTCTATAACTGTTTTAGCAACACCTTTTGTTACATTTAGTCCAAAATTAACTGCTTTGTTAGCTATGTTAACTAAGTTACCGAAATCAAAAGTTCCCATTTAAATCTCCTTTTTATAAACACATATATGTTGTGTTATCGGCAGAAGAGTTTAAAACTTTAGGAAATTTTTAATAAATTTAATAAGTTTTAACAAAGTTATTTTAATTTATTTAATTGATGAGATTCGATTAGCACCATTAATACAGAAATATCAGCAGGTTTAACGCCACCAATTCTTGATGCTTGACCTAATGTTACAGGGCGGATTTTTGCTAACTTATCTCTTGTTTCGGTAGAGATATGTTTTATATTTTTATAATCAATATCATCAGGAATTCTAATCTTCTCTAATTTTCCTGACATATTTACTTGTTCATTTTGACGTTTAATATAACCTTCATATTTTATTTTTACTTCGATTTGTTCATAAATATCTCTTGTTAAATTTAGGTTCTTTGTTGTTTTATCAACTTCTTGTAGAACTTTATAAGTTATATTTGGACGTTTTAATAATTCTGCTAATTTTAAGCCTCTATCGATGTTCTCATTGTATTTTGATAGAATCTTGTTAACTTCTTCACTTGGAGAAAGTTTGTCTGCAAACAGTCTTTGAATTTCATTCTCAATTGTTTGTTGTTTATTCAAGAAGTTATTGTATCTTTCTTCTGAAATCAAACCTGCTTTATAGCCAATTTCTGTTAGTCTTTCATCAGCGTTATCTTGTCTTAATAATAATCTGTATTCACTTCTTGATGTTAGCATTCTATATGGTTCATCAATATCTTTTGTAACTAAGTCATCTATCAATGTACCTAAATATGATGATTCTCTTGATAGTGTAATCATTTCTTTATTTTGTAAATATTTAATTGCGTTGATACCAGCTAATAAACCTTGCGCAGCAGCTTCTTCATAGCCTGATGTTCCGTTGATTTGACCTGCGCAGAATAGTCCTTTTACATTTTTTGTCATTAATGTGTGTGATAGTTGTACAGCTGGCATGTAGTCGTATTCTACTGCATAAGCAGGCTTCATAACGTGTACGTTTTCTAAACCAGGTAGTGATTGCAACATTTTAATTTGTACTTGTGCAGGCAAACTGGTTGAAAAACCTTGTACGTACATTTCATATGTGTTTTTGCCTTCTGGTTCAATAAAAATATGGTGCGAAGGATTATGTGCAAATCTTATAACTTTATCTTCTATTGATGGGCAATATCTTGGACCTATGCCGTGTATCATGCCTGAATACATTGGAGATTTATCAAGATTGTCTTTGATGATTTTATGAGTTTCTTCTGTTGTTCTCGTTAAATAACAAGGGAATTGTTCTCTTATTGGTCTGTTTGGCAAGAAAGAGAAGAAAGTTGGTTCTTCATCACCAGGTTGAATAATCATTTTATCAAAATTGATAGTTCTTGCATCAACTCTTGCAGGTGTTCCTGTTTTTAGTCTTCCTATTTTAAATCCTAATTTTTGAAGTGATGGTGATAAACCTTTTGCACTTGCTTCGCCAAGTCTTCCAAATTCTAAATATTGTAAGCCTACCCATATTCTTGCTTCTAAAGATGTTCCAGTTGTTAAAATTACAACAGGAGCAAGGTATTCTTGTCCAAATTCGTCTTTTAAACCTTTTACTTCGCCGTTTTCAACGAGTAGTTCGGTCATTGTGCATTGTTTTAGCTTAAGATTTTTTTCTTGTTCAAGTAAATTACGAACAAAATGCATATATTCTTTTTTGTCAGATTGTGCTCTTAATGCTCTAACCGCAGGACCTTTAGAAGAATTTAATACTTTTAATTGCATATATGTTGCATCTGTAGCAATGGCCATAATTCCTCCTAAAGCATCAATTTCTCGAACTAAGCAAGATTTTGCAGGCCCCCCAATTGCTGGGTTACAAGGCATAAGTGCAATATTATCTAAATTTAAAGTTGCAAGCAAAGTTTTTGCGCCCAATTTAGCGCTTGCCATTGCTGCTTCACAACCTGCGTGTCCTGCACCTACTACTATTACATCATACTTAAACATAATTTAATTATAGTCTAAATATATTTAATTTGTTATATTCTTCTTTTGTAAATTATTTGACATTTTATCTTAATATATATTTAAAATCGCATGACAAAATTTTTTAGTAGTTTTATTATTAATATATAGTTTATATTTTGTTGGAGATGGGGCAATTAATACCTTAATTAATAATAAAAATAATAAGTTTTTTTTAGAAAGTACAAGTTTAAGTTCTTTATCTAATGAAGAAGATAAATTTAGTTCTTTAAGTACTTCTGCTATGCTTGCAAGAGGTGAAATACCTGAATCTCACAGAAGAACTGCTGATAATTATATGGTTATAAAAAAGGTATATGGTTCTCCTGTAGTTATGCCTCGTATTACCAACAAAGAAAAAGCTTTGTTGTCTAAATATGATTTTAATTTATTAGAATTTTCAACTATAAAACAAATTAATGAAGAGTTATCTTTTTTGAAAAGATGGTCTATGTCTTTAGAACGTAATTTGAAAGCTGATTCTGATGAAATTATTCAAATTCGTGCAAAAGAGTTGAAATTTTTAGTTGCTTCAAGATATGTTAGTCTTTCAAGTGAAATCTATTCTGGTTATAAAGCATTAGAACGTTATTTTGAAGAAATATCTAAATACTAATTTTTAGTGAGGTTTTTATGAATTTACTTTCTGAAGAAAATGCTATTTTCTTGTTTATTGATGTTCAAGAAAAATTAGTTAATATGTTAACTGATTTTTCTGTTAAAGATTCTGCAATTAAATTGGCAAAAACTGCTCAAATACTTAATATCCCAACTATAATTTCAGAACAGTATCCAAAAGGTTTAGGCGAAACTATTTCTGAAATAAAAGAAGCTTGTACTAATGCAGATTATATTGAAAAAACTTCATTTAGTATTTATTTGCAAGATGATTTCGTTCCATTATTAAAATCTAAAAATAAAAAACAAGTTGTTCTATTCGGTATAGAAACACATATTTGTGTTCTCCAAACAGCTTTTGATTTAGTTAATAATGGATATGAAGTTTTTGTTGTGGAAGAAGCTTGTGGTTCAAGATTACAAAAAAATAAAGATTTAGCATTAAGTAGAATGCAACAAAATGGAATTCAAGTTTTATCTTTAGAAATGGTATTGTTTGAGTTATTAAAATCATCAAAACACGAATGTTTTAAACAAGTTCAAGCTTTAATAAAATAAATTGGTCTTATTTCTATTAAAATATTAGATTTTTTTTAATAATTTAGCAATTTTTTTCTTTCTTATGTTTTATTATATATGTAGGTAAAGGATTACTATGGTTAAAATTAATAACATAAGTGTTAATAAACCTTGTATACAACAAAATTTTATAAGTAAAAACACTACTATGAATAGTGTTTCAAATCCGGTTGTAAAACAATCTTTTGCACCTGTTTCTGTTGAAAATTTACAAGCTTATGTTCCTTCTTTTGCCAAAATTTCTAAAAAATCTACACCTACTGTAAAAGAACAAATGAGAACAGTAAAATCTAAGTTGGATAGAGCATCAATTCAAAAATTGAATCAACTTGAAAAAAAGGGTATTTTAGCTGATAAAAATTCAAATGATGGTTCTACTGTTTTAGATAATTTATATAAAATTGCTACAGAACCAAGAATTATTGGTTTATCTGATAGTCAAATTTTGGCTGAAACTATTAAAGCATTGAATGATCCAACAACTATTACTCAAAAATTTGGTGATATTCCAAATGAAGTTGCTGATGCAATTTCTCAAGAAACTGGTACTCCATTCCCTGAACATGCAAGAAATGTAGTATCTTCTTCTTGTGTAGTAACAAGTATTGAGTTTAACATGGCAAGCAGAACTCCTGCTGAATTTACAAGATTTGTTCAAGGACTTTCAGGCGCTGATTATTCAGTTGATAAGAATGTAAAAATGTCTTCTATTTCTGATGGAATTGCTTCTTCATTATTTATGCTTAGAGAATTTAATACTGAGCATACAATAAGTAAAAATTGGGAAGATGTTAATGTAAAAATTAAACCAGATAGAAATGCAATTGTAAGAGCAAGGGTTCAATCTTCATATAAAGATCCTAATGAACGTTCTTGTGTTGATGTTTTAATACAGTCTGCTTTATTAAATTTAGGTTCTCAACATACTTATGATGCTTTGACAGATGAAAGAACAGGTAAATTTAATAATGATAAAAATGGTTTGACAGAATTTGAGAAAAATTTTGTTGAAGAGATTGTTTTTGATAAACCGAAAATATCTGTTGTTTATCAAAATTTAGATGAAAATGGTATTCTTGTTGGCTATAATGCACAACCAGAAGAAACAAAACAACATATTTTAAAATCTTTAGAATTAGGTCAAAATGTTATCATCGGTTATACACAGTTTGATGAAAATAAAAGAGTGCTTGGTGGCCATGAAATAACTATTGTGGGTTATGAACAAGATGCTCAAGGAAATGGTATTTTTATTTGTAATGATACAGATGATGAATTAAATCAATTAATTAAAATGCCAGAAGCAGAGCTTATTCCTTTAATCCATCACGCTGGTATTTCTAAAGATGCTTTAAGTAAAGATGATGTTGTTGTTGAACCTTGGCGTGAAGTATTATCTCAATTTCAACAATTTATAAGAACACCAAATAATAATCAAGTGTAATATATTTTTTTATTATATAAATTGAAAAGAAGTGATTGCTCACTTCTTTTCTTTATTACATTCCTTGTGTTTGGTTTGTATTTATATTCTTCTTGATATGAATTTAGATAAGAAGGTTGTTGGTTCTTCACGTTTTAAATCGCTTGAAACAACTTGTGCACTTGAGTTTCTTGCAGACATTAAACTTGGTGCGTCTTCTTCTTCTGGTATATCAAAGTCTTGATCGTCATCTGGACAATCTGGTTGAGTTGTTGGTTCTGCTGGTCTTGTTGTAGGTTCAGCAGGTCTTGTAGTTGGTTCAGCCGGTCTTGTAGTTGGTTCTGCTGGTCTTGTTGTAGGTTCAGCCGGTCTTGTGGTTGGCTCAGCCGGTTTTGTTGTAGGTCTTGTAGTAGGTTCTGTAGAAGGTGCTGTAGTCGGTCTTGTTGTAGGAACGATATCAGGTATTTCTTCTTCTTCAGGATCTACTGCAGGAATGTCATCAGGACAAGTTGTTGGTTCTGTACTTGGTACAGTTGTTGGTTTTGTTGTTGGTACAGTTGTTGGTTCTGTAGAAGGCTCTGTTGAAGGAGCAGTTGTTGGAACTGTAGTTGGCTCTGTTGTTGGAGCAAGAGTTGGTTCCGGTTCATCTGTTGGATCTACAGGTGGAATGTCTGTTGGACAATCTGGTTCTGTACTTGGAACTGTTGTAGGCTCGCTACTTGGTTCAGTTGTTGGAACAGTAGTTGGCTCTGTTGTTGGTTCAAGTGTTGGAATAGGTTCTTCTGTTGGATCTTCTGTCGGCATAGGCGGACATGTAGTTGGTTCTGTTGTTGGAACTGTTGTAGGCTCAGAAGAAGGTTCTGTACTTGGTTCTGTTGATGGTTCTGTACTTGGTACAGTAGTTGGCTCAGAACTTGGTTCTGTACTTGGAACAGTTGTTGGAACAGTAGTTGGTTCTATTGTTGGTTTAGGACAATATGTTGGTATTGTCCAATCCCAATCCCAGTCCCAATCCCAGTCTGGAAGATCTATATCAATATCTGGTATTATAATTGTTGGTTTTGGGCAATGTGTTGGTTTTGAGCTTGGTTCTGTTGATGGAGTTGTACTTGGTTTAGTACTTGGAACAGTTGTTGGCTCTGAGCTTGGTTCTGTAGATGGAGTTGTACTTGGTTTTGTACTTGGAACAGTTGATGGTTCTGTAGATGGTGCAACTGTTGGTTTTGGAGCTACTGTTGGAGCAGGAGTTTCAACTTTATATTTACCAAAATTCATTCTGTAGTTAAATTGAGGTAAATTTAGTTTTGTTCCATCTTCATATTTCATTGTTCCATCTTCGTTAATGAAGCTGAATTTATTCATTCTTTCTTCATTTATTGATGAATTTTTAATGATTTCATCTAAAGATTTACCTTTTGTATCATAGCCTTCATTAACGTCAAATATACCGTATTCATAAACAGTATCACCAACTTTATATGGTGTTGCGAATAAGTCAATATTTGCGTAAACTACTTGTTTCATAATTTGGTTTGCAAATTCATCAACATAGTTAACGTCATCATTTAAAATTGTTTTTCCATCTTCAATATATGCAAATCTTCCGTTGCCATCTGGTGAAGAGTAGAATTGTAAAATATCTTTTAATGCAAATACATCACCAGCAACTTTTTTGTCGCCTGTTAAATCTGTTAGTGTAATGATTCTGTCGTTTTGACCATCTACTACACCTGCAGGTGAAATTTGATATATGATAGATGTTTTGTTTACGTTGTTATTTTTGTCGTTGCCAGAATTTACTCTTAATGTTGTAACGTTTGGCATTGCTAAACCTACCATTAAATCGTTTGTATTTTCATCAAGAGTTCTGTTTATATCAGTAATGTTTCCTGTTCTTATGATTTCATTGAAATTCATTTTGTCTAATGCTTTTTCAAATTCGTATGCATTTGCTGGTGAATTTACGATTGCATATACAATGTCTCTGTATGCTTCATTGGAAATGTCTTTGCCGTATACGCCATATACCATATCAGAGAATGATTTGTATTCATTTTCTAATAAATCATCAGAAGCTTTTACGATACTTGCTGTTTGAGTATTTGGAATATAGTTTGTGAAACTTGTTGAAAAATCAAGGTCTTTCGCTTCAACACCTTGTTTTTGATAAACAATAGTTGTTGGGATTGTTAATAATCTTGTGTCTAAAGTTTCATCATTACTTGTTTTGCCTTCGAATAAGTTTAAATTACCAAGTTTTTCATAACTTTCTACATCTGCACCTAATTCATCTTTAATGTATGCAGATAATGAAGGGTTTGCTTGAATGATTTCATCAATCATTTTGTTCTTTATAGTTGCTCTTTCTGCTTCATCTTCATATTGCGCTAATGCATCTGAGTATACTTCTTCAATGATTTCATTTAATGTGTTTCCTGAAACATCTTCTTTTTCAGTTGCTTCTTTTGAAACTGTTATAATGATTGTTCCTTTATCATTTCTTGGTAAATCTTCATTTGGATATAATTTTTGTTGGCCAATGATATTAGTTAGATAAAATTCAGAAATTGGAAGTGAATTAAAATCTGTATTTACTAATATGATTTTTCCATCTTTTGTTAATGCAATAGTTCCGCCATTGCTTAATTTATCATATTCAGAAACAGCAGTTTTGCTTTCATCATTTGATTTTTGGCTTATTGATGATTGTTGATCTGTTGTTGTTTCAGGAGCTTTTGCTTCTTTCGCTCCATTGCATGCCCCTAATACTGATACTGCTAAAATTGTACCAGCTGCTACAGCGGCTTTTTTCTCTGTGCTACCTTGAAATGTAATTTCTGGTTTTGTTGTTACGCTCTCTTGTTTCTTATTTGTTTTTGGAAACATAAATGAAATTTTACTTATTTGCATGAATATACTCCTAATCGTTATTTTTTGTTAATTTTAATACGCAAACAAATTTTAATTTGCGATTATAAGAAAAATTTTTATATTTTTTTTACATTTATTAACATAAAAATCAATCTTAACTGTTGTTTTGAAATTTTTTTAATATTAAAATTGATAAACAGGGTTTTTTTATGGGAAAGTCGAAAAAAAGAAATTTTAATAAAAATACAGAAGCGTTAGGTTCTATTATCAAAAGATCTGATGTTGTTAAAAATGTGCTTTCTTCTATTAAAAATAATACTATTTCAGATGATGTTAAAAATAATATTTCGTTGTTTGGTTTAACTCCTGAAGAGCTTGCAGAAGCAGGAGCTACTTTAGAAGAAATTAAAGTTTTTAAAAAGTTTATTATTTAAAAAGGTAACTTTTTCAAGTTACCTTTTTTATTATTTTGTTAATTCATTTAGTGTTGTTTTTGTTTGTTCCCCTGAAGATAAATCTTTTACAGTTAAGTAGTTATTTTTTATTTCATCTTCACCAAGAATAATTGCATATTTTGAAATTTTAGATGCTTTTTCAAGTTGTTTTGCGAATTTTCTTGAATTGTAATCAAATTCTGCGCTATAACCTTTTTGTCTTAGAATATTTGTTAATTTTACTGCTTCAAGTTGATTATCAGAAACAACAAAATAATCTATATTTTTTGTTTCGATTTGTGGAATTAAAGCATTTAGTCTTTCAACCCCCATTGCCCAACCTACTGCAGGAGTGTGTGGGCCACCTAAAGTTTCAACTAATCCATCATATCTTCCGCCACCACAAACTGCATTTTGTGAGCCTAAATTATTAGATTTTATTTCAAATACTGTTTTTGTGTAGTAGTCTAAACCTCTTACCAAGAAAGTATTTTCTTCGTAATTGATGTTTAGTGCATCTAAATATTTTTTAAGTTTATCGTAGTGGTCTGAACATTCATCACAAAGTTTAATGCCAGCTACTGAATTTTTTAAATTGTGTTCTTCAAATAATTTATTACATGTTGCATCTTTACAATCTAAAATTCTTAAAGGATTTTTTTCGTATCTGCTTTTGCAGTCTTCGCATAATCCATCTAAAAATGGTGCAATGGCTTTTTTAAGTTCTTCTTTATATTCTTTTCTGCAAGTATTACAGCCTAAAGAGTTGATTTCTACAGTTAAATCGTTTAAGCCTAAACCTTTTAAAAATTCAGTCGCTAAAGAAATACATTCAGCATCAGCTGATGCATCTTGAATACCAAACATTTCAACACCGATTTGGTGGAATTGTCTTTGTCTTCCAGCTTGTGGTCTTTCATATCTAAACATTGGTCCTTTATACCAAAGTTTTACTGGAGGACTTTCTCTATGAAAATTGTGTTCTAAATATGCTCTTACAACGCCTGCTGTGTTTTCAGGTCTTAGAGTAAGACTTCTATCACTTTTTATAAAAGTGTACATTTCTTTGTTAACTATATCTGTTGTATCTCCAACTCCGCGTTCGAATAGATTTGTGTCTTCGAAAATTGGAGTTCTGATTTCTTTAAAATTTGCTTTTGAAAAAACTTCGTTAGCAATATTTTCTATATTTTGCCAATTTGCAATTTCGTTTGGCAATATGTCTTTTGTTCCTTTTGGTGCTTTTATACTCATAAATTACCTCTCTTGTCCTTATTATATTATAAACATGAGTATAGGTTAATTTTTTGAATTTAGTGGAATAGAAACTGAAAACTCTGTGCCTATATTTTCTTCTGATGTAAAAGAAATTGTACCTTTGTGTAATTCAATAATTTTTTTGCTTATAGATAAACCTAAACCTGTTCCTATGCCTTTTGGTTTTGTTGTGTATCCAACATTGAAAATTTTATTTTGGTCTTCTCTTTTTATACCAGTTCCTGTATCTTTTATTTTTACAATAAGATTTTCGTTATTTACTTCTGTTTGAATTGTTATTTTTCCTGCTTTTTTTGTTTCGTTAATACTATGGCAGGCATTAATAATTAAATTCATAAAGACTTGGTTTAGCATGTTTACAGAACATTTTACGGGTGGAAGGGTAGAATATTGTCTTTCTATTTCAATATTTTTATTAATTTCGTGTGCTGCTAATTTTAAAGTTAAATCAATCTCATTATTAATTTCTGCTTCTTGAAATTCTGCTTCATCTAATCTTACAAATCGTTTTAATGATTTTACAATTTCAGATATTCTGTTTGCTGCTTCTATATCTATTGCATTTAGTTCTTTTAATATATTTAATTTATCGTTTGATATAGTTTCTGCATTATTAATAATTTTTTGAATTAGTTTGTTATTTGAATTGATTGATGATAGTGGTGTATTTATTTCGTGCGCAACACCAGATACAAGCTGACCAACAGATGCCATCTTTTCTGTATTTATTAATTGTATTTGTGTCTCTTTTAATTCTGTTAGAGTTTTCTCTAATTTTTTGTTTTTCTTATTAAGCTGTTCTATTAATCCTGATTGAATCAAAGAACTTGCAAGTTGTACAGAAATTGATTGGAATATTTCTTTGTTTTCTTCCATTGAAACTTTGTGTTTTGTTAAAATAACAATTATTCCCAAAAGCTTATTCTTATTGTAAACAGGAATAATTATTCTATATGTTCCTTGTTGTAAAATATCTTTTGTATTTGTGTATTCTTTTAAACAAATAGTAGAAATAATTTGTTTGTTTTTTATACTGAAAATAACATCATCTTCATATTCTGTTATTGTGTTTATTTCGTTGATTGTATCATTAGTTATTCTTCTTATTTTAAAGCCATTTTTTTCTTTTGTTGAAAAATATGTTTTATAACCTCCTGTAAAGTCATTAAGCTCTTTTAATGTCGAAGTCAAGATTGTTTCAATATCGTTTGTTTCTTGAATAATTAGAGATATTTTGTTTATTATTCCCATTTTTAAAACTTGAAGTTGTGCGTGTTCTTGAAGCTTTAAAAATTTATCTTTATTTTCTTTTTCTTGATTATATTTTTCATTTAATTGTTCGAATTGATTTTTTACTGTATTTAGTGAATTTTCTGCAGTTATATCTTCAAAAATAACAATTTTGTAATTTTCAAAATAGAACATATAAATGTAAAAATATGAATATTTATCATTTGTTTTTTGGTAAGAACAGACTGTATGAAAAGGTTCTTTGCTGTTTAAAAGCAAATTAAGTGGAGTCATATCTTGAAAATTGTCAGATGATAAAATACAAATGTTGAAATTGAATTGTTTTTTGAACTTTTCTATTGATACTATATCCCCAAATAAAGACAAAAACTGTTTGTTCATAAAGACAAGTTCATTGTCTTTTGAAAAAGTACAAACAGCATTTGTAAAATTATCAAATAAAGATAAATTCTTCATTGTCCTCTAATTAAAAATAAAAAAGTAGTTAACATAGGCTAAAAATACACCTAATAATGCTCCAACAAAAACTTCTAATGGAGTATGTCCTAATAACTCCTTCAATCGTTCTGTTGGCATTTGTCTGTTTTCATAAAAATCATCACGAATTTTATTTAAACAAGCAGCAATTTTCCCTGTTGAACGTCTTAGACCAGCTGCATCATACATTACAACAAAAGCATAACCTATAGCAATTGCAAATTCAATTGATTCAAATCCACAAATTAAACCAACCATTGTTGATAAAGAAACAACCCCAGCTGTATGCGCACTTGGCATTCCACCTGTTGTTGCAAGTACTTGAAAATCAATTTTTCTTTTTAAAATTATATGGCCAATAAACTTTAGAAGCTGCGCAACAAATGCGGCTTCTAAGCCTGTTATCATAATTCCATAGCTTGTATCTCTTAACATTCTTTAATCCCCTCTACGATATCAGTTAGATATTTATTTAAAACTGATGAATTTATATTATTTCTATTAAGTATATCATAAGCTTTATTGCAAAGGAATAGTGCTTGTTCTTTTGCTTTATTCATTCCAAACATTGATATATATGTTGATTTACCTGCTTTTTCATCTTTTTTAGGAGTTTTTCCTATTTTTTCAAGTGTTGATGTTTCATCTAAAATATCGTCAAAAATTTGAAAAGCATATCCGTAATATTGTGCAAATTGAGTAAGATATTCTATTTGTTCTTTTGTTGCTTTCCCAATTAAAGCCCCTGCTCTTACTGATAGTTTAAATAATTTTGCTGTTTTGTATTCATATAAATATTCTAAAGTTTCTTTTGTTATTTCTTTGTTTTCAGAATCTAAATCAACTATTTGACCTGCAATAATACCATCAACTCCTGCTGCTATAAAAAATTCTTTTAATACTTCGATTTTTGTTTCTGCAGAAATTGTATTTGGAGTTTTATCTATAATTAATTTCGGAGCATAGCTCAATAGAGCATCACCTGCAAGAATTGCGGTTGCTTCATCAAAGGCTTTATGGTTTGAAGGCTTTCCTCTTCTGAAATCATCATTATCCATGCTTGGCAGATCATCGTGAATTAAGCTTTGACAATGTAACATTTCAATAGCAATTGCGGTTGGTAGAATTTCTTCCATTTTTGCTCCGAATAATGTTGCAACTTCAATTGCCATTGTAGGACGAAGTCTTTTTCCGCCTGCCAAAAGAGAATATCTTATAGATTTATATATTTTCTCTGGATATTTTTCTTGTGTATAAATATCAATATATTTATCTACTTCTTTAATAATATTATTTATTTTTTCTTTTACGTCTTGCATTAATATTCGTCCTTGTGTATTTTTTGGTTTGTTGTTTTTCTTGAAAGATTTCTTTTTTTGTGTGAAATCTTCGTCATAATTTTATTTTGATTATATTTAACCTTACCCTCATCTTTTATAGATTTTTTTGAAATAGCTTCTTCGTATTCTTTAGCTTCAGCTACGAATTTTTTATAACTTTCATATCGTGAAGGGTGCATATTATCTGTGATTTCTCTTGCACCACAATTATCTTCTGTAATATGTAAGCAGTCTTTATATTTGCAAGTGAATTCTTTTTCTTTAAACTCTACAAACAAATTTTTTATGTCGTAAGGTAGCATAATATCAAATTTAAGATGAGAGAAACCAGGTGTATCTACAATAAAACTATTTTCTTCTATTTTAATAAGTTCACAGTGTCTTGTAGTGTGTACGCCCCTTTTTGTTTTCTCACTAACTGGAGATGTTTTTATATTTGCATTTTTTATTAATGCGTTAATAAGTGAAGATTTGCCCACTCCAGAAGCCCCACATAAAATTGATGTGTTGTCTTTTAAAAATGGTTTTAATTCTTCTAATCCTGTTTTTTCTAAGGCAGAAGTAAAAATAACTTGATATCCTAAGGGAATGTATAAATCGATAATATCCGCTTTAAGATCATCAAAAGAATCAATATCTTCTTTGTTGAAACATAAAATTGGTGTTAGCTTGTGGTATTCACAATGCGCAATATATCTATTTAATTGTTCTAAGTTTAAGTCAGGCTCTTTTAATGCGCTAACAATAATTACATTAGAAATATTTGCCACTTTTGGTCGTGTTATCAAATTTTGTCTGTTAACAACTTTATCGATAAATGCTTGTTTTGATGTTTCATCAAAACTGTCTAATTCTACCCAATCACCAGTAAAAACATCTTCGTTTTGTTTTTTTAGTACAGTTTTAAGCTTTGCTTCAATTAAGCCAAGCTCAGTTTCAACATAATAAAAATCAGAAAATATTTTGATTACACGCCCTATCATAGTTAATTATTATAATATAAATTCAATAATTAGGCATTATTTGTTTTGTTTTTTATTGGTATTGAGCAAGAAACGCATTATAATTTTTTGTTCCTTCTGCTGCATTACAATAAGAGTTAATGTATAAATTTTCTATGATATTGCTTCTTACACCTGCTGAATTTATTTCTTTTATTAAATATTCTGCTTGATAGTTGTTTGCATCTATTTCATAAGGATCTGCATTATAAAATTCTGTTACTCTTTCGCCAGCTTTTAATGAAAAATTTAAAAAGTCTTCTTTTATAGACCAAGATTTATTATTAGCTCCATTGTCTGAACTTTTAAGTTTAATGTCTTCGTCAAATATTTTTTGAGGCTTATAGGTTTCAATATACATTGGTACATGTTCTATTCCTGCATTTTTTTCGGCAATTTTCAATTCCTCTAATGCTATAAAAACATTTTTAAATTTTTCTTTTTTTACATTTTTTGTTGATTCCATTAAATGTTCTTGTATAAAATGTCTGAACTCATGTACAAATACAGATTTTAAGAATATTTCTTTTTCTTTATCATTTAATTTTATTGCTTCAATATTTCCATTTTCTTTGTTCTCATTTAATTCGCTTTCTTTGCATATACCTGCTATGTATGTTAAATTTTCTTTTGTATCTTTTTCCATTAGCAAATAGTAGTTGTCATTGAAATTTTCGGCTATTTCAATTCTATTATTCGCGAAATTATATGTGGCTATTATATTATTATTTTGTGTGTTTTCATCTTCGTCTTTAAACATTATTTGTGGCTTTTCGATAGTTAAACCCTTGAGCTCCGGATTGTCTTTGAAAGTTTGTTCTATATGCTCATCATAAATTTGGTCAAATAGTTTATTTGCATATTCTAATATTTTTGTTTTTTCTATTTCTTTTGTGTTTGTTGAATTTTTTATGAATATATCTTCAGGTTGTGTTAAATTTATTTTTTCTTTTGATTTGAAGTGTATATTTGTAAAAACCTTTGGAACTATTGAAATATTATTTATCATTTTTTTTCCTTTTCTCCTAATAAAACAATTGATTTTTTAAAATTGCTTTATATGAATTTAAATAATAT
>JAZSQW010000102.1:0-9054 GCA_045538205.1 Candidatus Avigastranaerophilus sp.
CTATTCTATCTAAGAATAAGAAAGGAGTTGTTAATTCGGCACTACCAATCATGTAACCTTCACCAGTACCGATTGTACTCATACGATAACCTCTAACAGTATAAGGACCACCTAAGCTATATGCCATAACTTCAGGTATATCGCCGTGTAATGTACCAGCAGCTCTTGCCATTAAAGAGAATGATGATTTCTTCATAACAGGGAAGTATCTCTTTATACCTGCAGATAAAGTTGCGTGTGTATAGTCAAAGTCTGTTATATTAACATTCTCGCTAAGTCTGATTGTAGCCAATACACCATTTCTTGGACTTGTAGAATTATCTCTTGTATCATAAATTAAGCTTGGTCCAAGTGTTATGAATGTACCACCTTGTAATTGTTTAGAACGTTCAGAAATTGGAATGTTGTGTCTGTTATATAGTCTTTTGATTTGACCATAATCACCTTCTTCAACTTTTACGTATTCAGTTCCAATTTTAAATGCACCAACTAAATTCTTATAATTTTTAAATGGTCTTGAAATTACAGCTTCTAAACCATATCTTTTTTCAATTGCAAGTGGCACTTGGTAACTACCAAAATCACGTCCAAAAGCTTTTACTAATAATGAATTTTCTGAACCTTTTAATCTTGGTTCAAAGAAACTAATTTCTGCTTGTAAGTTTGCATGGTCAATAGTAGAACTATCTGACATGATAACACCAGTACCAGCCATAAAGTTAATACCAACTCTTTGACCATTTCCTAAGAAGTTATTTTCAACAAATCCTGCTTGACCAAATAAACCTGTTGCTGTATCTAAACCAGCCCCTAATGAAATTGTACCTGTTCTTTGTTCTTCAAGAAGAATTGTTATGTCATAAAGGTCATCGCCTTCTTCACTTCTTTCAATAGAACGATTAACATCTTTAAATGCTTGAGTTGCATATAATCTCATCAAGTCAGCTTTTAATGTATTTTCGTTATATACAGAACCTGGTGTCGATAAAATATTTCTTTCAACAACAAAATCTTTTGTCTTTTTGTTTCCTTCAAAGGTAATACTATTAATTTTTCCTTCTTCAAGTTGAACATTTACACAACCATCAGGATCATCATTAACTGTAGCTACCCTTGCTAAAATATATCCTTTTGCAGCATATAAATCTTCAATGTCTGCAACTGCGTCACTTAATGTTTTTAAGTTTTGTGGTTGTCCTTCAAGTCTGTTTAAAATGTTTAAAATTTCACCGGTAGTTACTACTGTGTTTCCTGTGATTACAAAACCTGTAATTGGAATATTTTCTTCAAGGTATATTCTTAAAGTTAGTGATTCAGAACTTGTTGGGATAGGAATAGCTTTCATTTTGTCTGAAAAATATCCCATATTATAAATTTCTTTTAAGTTTTCTTGAACAGAATCTTTTGTATAAATGTCTCCAACTCTTACGTTCATGACATTTAAAATATCACTTTCTTTTATTAAGTGATTTCCTTCAAACTCTATTTTTGTAATTTTTGAAGTATCCGAAATCTCGGTTGAAATAGTATCTGTTACAGCAAAAGAAGCTGTATGCATTTGCATAAAAGCTAAACCAACAAATATTGCACTCTTTAGTAACTTATTATATTTTGCTCTCATTTATTTTATACTACCAAGATTATCTTCTAAGATTATAGCATATATAAAAAAAATGTTTATAATTGATACAAAAATAAATCATTAAAAAACAGCAAGAGGAAACTTTCGTTTCCTCTTGATTTATGTTCATTGAGATTACGCGCTTGATATTTGGGATGTTTTAAGCGTATTAGCCTAATCCTTTGAATTTTGGTGTAGCTCTGTCGATTGCTGCTGCTTCGGCTTCTTCTACTGCGCTCAATTGTTTTTCTACGGCTGTAACTTGTGTATCTAAGTGTTTAACTTCCATTTCGATGGCATTTTCTTTAACACCAACTAAATATATTTCTCTATTGATTGCATCTGCTTGTTGGTCAAATTGCGATTGCATTGATTGAATTTGTGCGTTTATTTGCGCCATTGTTTGTTCATCTGGTGCATTTGCTAATTGATCATATAGTGGTTTTAATTGTGCTGATTGTGCAGCTTGCATACTTGTTAATTGTTGTTGTAAACCTAATGAATCAGTTGCTAACTGATATTGCGTATTTGAACGCTGTGTTTGTTGTAATTGTAAACTGTTTAACTGTGTGTCTAAAACTAACTTTCTTTGTGCGAATAATGCGTAACCCATTTTTAATATCCCCTTTTTTTGTTCCCCGTACTTAAATAAAAACATTTTGTATAAAAAACATGCCTTTTTTATATATTTTGCTTAACATTTTGTTACAATTCGAGTGAAAATAGGTATTTATTATGATTGATGCATTGCCCGCAAAACGCAGTCTCTAAGTAGCTTTTGCTTGAATATTCAGTGAAGTCTGAACCGCATTTCCCTCTATTATCTTTAGATAACAATGGACAATAAAATACCCCATTTAAAGTAAGAGTTCTACTGCGTGCACATTCAACTTTTAAGTTATCAAAGTCTGTTGAAGCGCTTATTTCACAGTTCTTTTCACGTGATAATAATGGAATTATTTTGAAATTTATATCACTTGCGTTAAAGCCTATTGAGGTAAATAAGCGGTTAAAGTTATCTTTTATTGTTTTTTCATCTTCGTTTTTATAGTTAACAATACTGATTATTGGATTAAAATCATATTTTATTAAGCTTTGAATTGCGTGTAGGGCTTTTCTGTACGAGCCTCTTCCTCTTTGTTCGTCGTTTTCTCTTTCATTTGGGCTATCAATACTAATCATAAAGACGATTTCGTTGCCAATATTGTTCTCTTCTTCTACTTTTCTTAGAAATCTTGCTTTTTTGTCATTAATATTAAGTGCATTTGTATGTATTACAACTGAAGATGTCTTTAAACAGTATCTTAAAATTTGATTAAAGTCTGGATGCAACATTGGTTCGGCACCTGTTAAATGTATAAAATCTATTTCTTTTCTATTTATATTTGATAATGCTGTTTTGATTTTTTCTATTGGAATAAAGTCTTTTACTTTTTTATCTTTAAATTCTATATAACAGTATTTACAGTTTAAATTACAGTTTTGTGCTGTCATTTCAATGAATAATTCTTTTAAGTTTTTCATCTCCACGCAAGGTGCTTTAATAATTGTCTTGTTCATGTTTGTCCTCTTTCTGATGTTATTGCATAATTACATCATTATTTGTTCGTTTAAACTATTAGTAATTTGTATATAATCAGAAGAGCTATTTTTAATATATATATAGTATTTTATTAAAGTGTTTTTTCTTTTTATCGATATTCCTCTCAGGAGGATAAATTTTATGGCAAAAATTATTGAGAACAACTTAGGAAGAAGAACAATATTATTAAATACAAATGATATTGTGAATATCGTTAGAGAGTATCAAAATGTGTGTGTTGGAAAATTTTCTTATCAAGAAGTTAGAAATATATTAGATGAATTAGAATTTTATTTACCTGAAGATATGTCTTAATTTGTGCCTATATAGGTAATTTAGTTTATACTTAAATATAGTAATGTTTATTCAGGAGGAATCATGAAGAATATTATTACTGTATTGTTAATATTAATTTTACCTATTGTTGCATATATTTATATGTCTAATAATATTGGTGAATCTGTTGCGGCTACGAGAAATTCTGATTTGCCAACCGTTATTACATTTACATCTTCAATGTGTATGGATTGCCAAAAAATAAAGTCTGTTTTGGCAGAAATTGAACCTAATTATTCTGAAAAAGTTAATTTTGAGTATGTTCAAGCACTTGATAAATCAAAAAAAGTTAAAGACTCTATAAAAAAATATGGCGTTGTTTTAGTTCCTACTATGATTTTTATAGATAAAAACGGAAAACAATTAAATAAAATAGAGGGTTTTTTAGAAAAAGAAAAAATAGAGGCTGAAATAGAGGAATTAATTAATGGATAATATATTAAATATATTTAATATGTATTCATCAACTGGTAATGTTTTTATTCCTTTATTGCTTTTTTCTGCTTTTATTGCAGGTATTTTATCTTCTTTGTCACCTTGTAATTTGGGTTTGCTACCTTTGATTATCGCTTATATAGGTGGGTATTCAAAAGAAGGTAATAAAAAATTATTTGTACAAATGCTATCTTTTTCTTTGGGATTATCTTTTGTTTTAAGTATTATTGGTGTTCTATGTGCCTTTACAGGAAGAGCTTTTTCTGGTGTTTCGTCTCCAATTTTAATTTTGGTTTTAGCTTCTATTTTTGTATTGATGGGGTTGAATCTTGTAGGAATATTAGAAATTAATTATCCTGTTTTGATTAAAAAAATTCCTCAAAATAAAGCTAATGGGTATTTTGTTTTTCCTTTTCTAATTGGTTGTGTTTTTGCATTGGCGTCAAGTCCTTGCGCAACTCCTATATTGGCAAGTTTATTAGCATTGGCTACTGTTTCTAAAAATATGCTTTTGTCTTTAAGCTTATTTTTCTTGTTTGCATTAGGACAATGTCTTGTAATTATTTTATTTGCATTATTTACTTCTGTATTGAAAAATGCACAAAAATTCGCTCGCTTTTCATCAATATTAATGAAAATAAGTGGAATTATATTAATAGGTGCAGGTATATATATATATTATAAAATATTTAGTAGTTTATAATTAAATTATTGCGCTTAAATTTTTTGCTAAAACTTGTTGTGTTTTGTCTTGTCCTAAAAGTCGAAGCTTGTTTCTACCTTCTTCATCTTTTGTTCTTACAGCGTATAGTTTGTCGGATAGAATTGAATGTATTTCTGTCTCTTTTACACCGTCTTTAATTGTAGCACCAATAAACTTGTCTCCTAATGGATTATCTTTTACTTTGTTTACAGCGTTCATAATATCTAATCTTGCTTCTACATCAGAAATAAAAGATAAATTAGACTTTTTTGAATCTGGTGAGTAAATTAAATTACGACTATATCCACCATCTGGTAAAACCTTATGGATAGAACAAGTATAATTTTTGTTTTTCAACCCCTTGTTTTCAAATAAAAAGCCAACTGCAGAAATACTCATAACACCCCGCTTTCTATATTATTATTTTAAACTTTTTTTTAGTGGTTGTCTATATGATTTTTTTGATTTTTGTCATTTTTGTAATTATTTTTTCAAAAAATGTGAAAAAATTGTTTGTTTTTATCAAAAAACAGTCGAAAATTTTAAATTTTTGCAAAAAAATGTTCATTTTTCTTAAAAATGTACAAAAAACACTTGTAATTTACTCCGTTTTTTGTTGTTTTGTTTTATTTTTTGTTTTGTTTATAATTATTTAAACGGAGAATTTTGTGAAAAAGATTATTTTATTTTTAGCTTTAATATTATTAACTACCCCCGTTGCTTTTGGAATCGTTGATATTACAAAAGTGTCGATTAAAGATGCTGTTGAAATTGCATCTAAGACTAATTTAGATATTCAAGCTTCTCGTTTGAATATTAGTATTGAAAAGAATAATATTAGTGCTTCTAATCGTTTACACAATCCAGAATTTGGCTCATTTTTTAATATGGGGAAAGCGGGCAAGGGAAATCCACAAGAATTAGGTCTTTCTCAAACAATTGAAATTGCCAAAAGACATTCAAGAAAAAATTTGGCTAAATCAAATCTTGAATTGGTTCAAAGAAGTGTTGAATATTTAGAATTTGATTTAAGAATGGATGTTAGAGAAGCTTATACAAATTTATTGGCAAAGAAATCTGTTCATACAACTATGAAAGAACAAGAAAAACTTCTTACTGATATGTTAAGCCAAGCAGAACAAATGCACAAAAAGGGTAAAGTATCAGAAATAGACGTTTTACAAGCAAAATTGTTGTTAAATCAAATTATTACCGAAGTTCAATCTACTGGTTATCAAGTTAAAACCGCTTTGTATGAATTTAACAAAGTAATAAATTCTCCTGAAAATTTTTACGATACTCTTGAAGAAAGTTTTACAGCTGATTATAAACCATTACTTATTCCAAAAGCTGATGCTTTATTACCTGATTTTGATGATATTGCTGATGATGCAATTAATAATCGTTATGATATTAAAATTGCTTTGCAACAAATTGATGTTGCTGAAAAAGAGTTATTGGTTGTTATGAGGAAAAAGATACCTGATATTCAATTGGTTGGTGGGTATAGTTATCAAAATCATTCTCAATCTGAAAATGGACAATTTAAACATGGTGCTTTTGTTGGTGCAAATATCGTAAATATTCCATTGTTATATAGGTTTACACCAGAAATCAAAAATGCAAAATTAAAATTAGAACAAGCTCATTTGAATTATGCTTCTGTTGAAAATAAGGCGTTGAATGATTTGCGTAGAGCTTATGATAAATTCTTAATAGCTCAAGTTACTCTAAAAAATTATAAAGAACACTTATTGAATGATTCAGAAGAATTAATTAATGCATCGAGAAAAAGTTATAAAGAATATAAAACAGATTTAACAACCTTAATTACAATGGAAGAATCATATAGAATGATTTCTATTAACTATACATATGCATTAGCAAATTATTATAATGCTTGGAATGCATTTATTCGTGAAGTTAATAATGAAGAGTTTACTGTTAACGAAATTGAAAAAGTTTAATTATCTTGTATAAACTCTTGATAAACGAACTTTTAGTCTGCAAGTAAGTTCGTAGTTTATTGTGTTTAAAATTTTTGCCCATTCATTAATAGAAAGAGAAAGTTCATTTTCTTCACCTATTAATGTAATGATGTCACCTTCTTTAGCGTCTATATCAGTAATATCAAACATTGTTTGATCCATTGTTATATTGCCAATTTGTTTTATTTTTTTGCCATTTAAAATGCCATATATTTTATTTGATAATTTCCTATCAAGGCCATCTGCATATCCGATAGGGATTGTTGCAATTTTTGTTTTCTTTTCTGCAATAAAAGTGTGTGAATAACTTACACCTTCATTTTTTTCTGCATAGTGAATGTTTGTTATTCTTCCTTTTAATCCCATTGCAAATTTAAGATTTGGTATATTTTTTGTTGTTTTAGGAAGGTCAGGAAGTAATCCGTGAAGTGAAATTCCTAAACGAACCATATTATGTTTTGCATTTTCATATTTGAATATTGTTGCAGCTGTATTAAAACAGTGTAAATCTAAATTTGTTGTATCAATATTATTTATAATGTAGTTCCATATATCAATTTGTTTTTTTGTTTTTTCTTCATCTTCTGCATTTGCAAAATGAGTAAAGATTCCTTCTAAAATAATAGAATTAGTATTTTGTATTTCTTTTATAAAATCAATTGCGTTATCTTTATTAACGCCAATTCTATTCATTCCTGTATCAATTTTAATATGTGCTTTTGTTTTTAAGCCTGTTTTTTTATAGGTTAAGTTCGCAGCTTCAATGTGCTCTTTAGAAAAAATTGATAAGGAAATGTTATTTTGTGCAGCATAATCAAATGCCCATACAGGTGCTGCTCCTAAAACTAAAATTGGACAATTAAATTTATTGTTTCTTAATTCTATACCTTCATCAATAGATGCTACGCCTAATGCATCAACACCTGATGCTAAAAGTGTTGGAGTAATCATTGTACTTCCATGTCCATAAGCATCAGCTTTAACTACTGCAAGAATTTTTGTATCTTTTTTTACATATTTTTTTAATTCTAAAATATTGTGCTCAATGGCATCTAAATTGATTTCTACCCAAGCATCTCGTTTTGTATTCAAATTTGATAATCTTTGAAATTTCATATTAATATTTTAGTTTAAAAAAAATATTTGTTATACTAATTAATATAAATATATAATTATGTAAATGGAATTTATTATGGAAAAAGAACAACAATTAAAAATTATTGAAGATATGCAAGCTGTAGTTGAACAAATGAGACTTGATGATTTAGAAGAAGATCCTTCTTTAGCTGATGAGATGTTTGAATGTTCTTGTTGTGCAAAAACATCTTCTTTGGCAGGTTCTATTCAATATGGTAAATATAGACTTTGTAATGATTGTGTTTTATTGGCAGAAACAGGCTTTGCAATTGGCAAATTCCATAATGCTGATGAATTGATTAAGGCTATGGAAGATACTCGCCTTGAAGAAATGTGCGAGTTTATAAAACAACAAGAAAAAAGAGAAGCAAATTAGTATGAAAAGACTTACTTATTTAAATGCAAATTTAAAAAATGGAAAAATAATTAAATGGACAAAAGAGTGTTTTCCTCTTCCTGTTTTTATTGCTCCATTTACTTTTTATTCTATGACCACCGTTGATAAATATGCATATATGAACATGGTTATAGATGCATTAAATACTTGGGAGTCTGTTTCTGCTGGTAGATTTTCTTTTACATTAGCTAATTCTTTGCACGATTCTCAAATGAATGTTGAATGGCGTAGGGTTGATAGAAAATCACTTGGTAATTGTACTTTTAATTATAATAAAGATTCTTTAATATATTCAGCAGAAGTTTCTATTGGTATTTCTGATGGTATTATTCATCAAAAATATATGGATGAAAATGAAGTGTATCATACAATATTGCATGAAATCGGGCATGCTTTAGGCTTGGGACACTCTAATAATCCTGAAGATATAATGTATACACCTCACCAATATGGTGTTGTTAAACTTTCTCAACGAGATATTAATTCTGTACGTTGGTTATATGATTTGCCTGTTGGAACATCTGCGCAGTCTTTAAGTAGTGCATATTCTTTAAATTATTCAAATATAGATGATGTTATTATGCATTTGGCATCTAATAAAAATAAAGAATCTCAATTTGATAGAGTTTTAAAATCAACAAATGTAAATAATCGTGATTTACAAGATGAACAAGATAAATTAGCAGAAATGGGGAAAATGCATTTATCTATGCAAAATATTAGATTGCCTAAAGAAATGTTAGACAAGTTTAAGAAAATGTAATTTTGTGAGATAATATTTAAGAGAGTATACGAGCAATCGCGTATAACAATAGTTATATGAGGAAAGTCCGGACACCTAAGGGCAGAACGACG
>JAZSQW010000004.1:0-11056 GCA_045538205.1 Candidatus Avigastranaerophilus sp.
TAATTGCAAGTATAAAAAAAGAAGAATTTGAAGGTGAAAAACAATTCTTACAAGTAAGAGATGATATAAAAGAGCTTTATGATTTTGCTATTGAAAATAATAAAAAAGTAATAGCTGTTTCTGATATGTATCTTCCCTCTGAAATATTAAAAGATATTCTTGAGGAAAAAGGATATAATAATATATCAAAAATTTATGTATCTAATGAATATAAAGCAAGAAAAGATGATGGATTATTATATGATGTTGTTGTAAAAGAAGAGAATGTTAATCCAAGTGAAATTTGTCATATTGGTGATAATTTTAATTCTGATTATAAAATTGCATTAAAAAAATATATAACTGCGGTTTATTATCCATCAATTAAAGATATAGTTTTTGGTAAAAATTCAATATATACCGCAAGTTTTGGTGATAATGTTTCAGATAGTCCTATAACAAGGATATTGATTGCACATTCTTTATATCGAGTTTTTAAATATCCGCATGAGTATTTAAAAACGCCAAAGTTGTTTTCAGATTTATCAACTTTTATAAATATTTTGCTTGCGCCAGTTCTATTTTATATTGCAATGTCAATTGCGACAAATAAAGATATACAAGAAAATTACGGTAAAGTATATTTTGCTGCAAGAGATGGATATTTGCCAAAAATTGCATATGATATTATTGCGAAAGAATTAAAAAATTGTATTCCGTCAGAATATTTATATGCTTCACGTCGAGCTTATTTGCCTGCAATGTATGATGATTTAGTAGATTGGTTTGTCGATAATGTTGATATTATGAGCTCAAATGTAAATTTGGGCTCAATGTTAGATATAATTGATGATGATAAAGTTAAAAATGATATTAAAAATGCATTGTCTGAAGATGATTTAATAATTCCTGTAAGGAAAAACAAAAATAAAGTTAAAGAAATCCTTAATGGGTTATATCCTTTGTATAAAAATTACTATGCTGAAAAGAAAAATAATGTTTTAAATTATTATTCTAATAAAATAGACAATAGCAAAGAAAGAAATATCATTTTTGATATAGGTTATAGTGGTTCAATATCAAATGCTTTAAATAAAATTACTAATCAAAAATGGGATAAAATATATTTATGGCAAGTTGAAAAAAATATAAAAAGAGATAAATTGAATGCTACTAAAACAAGTGTTTTATTTGGTGATACATATGAGTTTTATCGATATTTTGCACTTCAATTATTATTTGAAGAACTATTCTCTCCGTTGGAAGGTTCTTGTTTGGGGTATACCAAAAATATGGAGCCTATTTTAGAAAACATAGATTTCTCGCAAAAAATGAATGATGATATGTGCGAATTAAAACGCATTTGTTCTGTTTATATAGATGATATATTTAAAACATTTGGCAAGTACGCTAAATATTTATCTAAAATAATTTCTAATGATTTTCTAAAAGTATTTTATTTTATGATTGCGAAATCACCGTTTAACGAAACGGAAATTTTTAAAAATATTATTTATCCTGATCCAATCGCTCGTAAATATCCTATTACTTTAGAATCGAAGTTAAGTTGTCATTGTTATTCTTATAATGTATTTGCTCAAACGGCTTTTCATAATTCTATATATTATCAATTGCCTACAGTTAATTCAGTTTTGACAGATAAAAAAATTGGTATTCATTTGCATTTGTATAATGTTCATTTGTTAAGTGAAATATTAGCTTATTTTAAAGATTTTCCTTTTAAGTTTGATTTAATAATAACAATATGTGATGAAAATTACATTGATTTACTTTCTAATCAAATTAATAAAGATACAATAGAAAATTTAGAAAATATAGAGTTTATTGTTGTTCCAAATCGTGGTAGAGATATTGCGCCTTGGCTCGTTGCAACAAAACAATATCAAGATAAATATGATTTATTCTGTCATATTCATTCAAAAGAGTCTCTTCATATAGGTGAAATAGGAGCGGGTTGGAGACGATATTTGTATGACAACTTAATACAAGTAGAAGCAGTGAAAAATATTTTTGATTTAATGGAAAAAAATCCACAGATAGGAATTATTTTCCCAAAAGTTTATAAACCATTAAAAGATATTTGTATTAAAAATTTTGTTGTTCAAGAAGGTGCATTTAATGAAATAGAAATGATTAATAGTTTGATTTTCAAAATGGGATTTAATAGAACATACAGTTATAATTCATTGGTTTTTTCAGAAGGTACAATGTTCTGGTATGTTCCTAAGGCATTGAAAAATTTATTTGATTTGAATTTAGATTATAGTGATTTCCCAGAAGAACCAATAGGTGTAGGGGGAACTATTGCTCATGCAATTGAACGTTTGCCAGCTTTTGTTTGTCAGGAAAATGGATACAAGTGTCAAATTTATAATCGTTATTGATGTTTTTTAAAGGAATTAGAATATGGGAAATAATTTTATAGAAAATGTTTTTTCGGTAAAAAATAAAGAAACTCATAAAATCATAACAATTTTAGGTTTAAAATTAAAATTTAAGTCTAAAAAGTTACAACAAAAAGTCTTATTGAATAAAAAAGAAACTGAAAATGTACAAAAACAACCAGAAATTGTTGTAGAGTTGTCTAATTATGAAAATATTGTAGTGTATTTTGATCACGGTTGTGGTGGAGGCACGGAACTATATTTTCACAATAAATTAAATGAGCTAATTAACAATAATATATTATTAAGAGTTCAATATTTTATATGGGAAAAAATATATAAAATTACTATATATAATGGAAATGAAGTTTTGGAATATAAATTTACTAAATTTGAAACTTTGTCTGAAATTATCAATAATTTAAAAATTAATAAAATAATTTTAAATAATATTGTTTCGTATGTTTGTGTAAAAGATATTATTGAATTAGTGAGCAATTATAAAAAAAGTTATCCTTCTGTAAATGTTATTGTAAATTCTCATGATTTTTATCTTGTATGTCCAGAATGGAATTTGTTGGATTACAATAACAAGTTTTGCGAGTTAAAATGTTCTGATAATGAATGTTCAAAGTGTTATGAAAAACTTGTATTGAGAAGTAGAGAAATCGAAGAAAACATTCCGATAATACTTTGGAGAGAAATGTGGGGTGAATTTTTATTAAATACAGTTAACGCCGTGACTGTTTTTTCACATTCAAGTAAGGAAATTATTTCTAAAGTATATCCAGAAATAAAAAATAAAATTAATTTGGTTCCTCATAAAGTAAAACCTTTCCCTAAGTATAACATCGGCTTAGTTGGTCATTTAGGGAAAAACAAGGGTGCGTTACTTATAAAAGAAATAGTTGATTATTTAGAAAAAAATAATATTAATGATTATCAGTTTGTAATTATTGGAAGTAATGTTTTAAATTTAAAATCTGATTTTATAACAGAGATAGGTGTGTATACAAGGAATAGTTTGCCAACATTGTTAAAAAATAATAATGTGGATCTGGTTTTTATTTCATCAGTGTGTCCAGAAACATTTTCATATACTACAGCAGAAGTAATCGCATTAAATTACCCTGTTGCGTGTTTTGGCTTGGGCGGGCAAGCTGATCAAGTAAGAAATTATGAAAAGGGAAAAATCTTATCTTCTTTTGAACCTGAAGTTATAGTGAAAGAGTTTAATGAATTTTTGAGTAGTCAAAGAGGTGAAAAATAGTTATGAGTAAATTAACTGTTGTTATCCCTACAATGCAAAAAAATGTGGATATATTAAATAAATTAGTAGATATATTAGATGCTGATTCTTCTGTAAAAGAAATTATAGTAATTGATAATTCTTTAAAAGGACTAAATTTTCAATCTAAAAAAGTTAAATTGATTCTTCCGAAAAAGAATTTGTTTGTTAATCCTTCATGGAATTTGGGTGTTTCATTAACCAAAACAAAATATTTTGCATTGTTTAATGATGATTTATTGGTTTGTGATAATTTTTGTAGCCAAATAATAAATTTAATTGAAATGGAAACTGATTTTGGTATATTGGGGATGGATACAACAAGTGTTATTGATACTAAAGAAGTTGTTCCGCCTGCTGAAACAGTGTTAAATATAAAAGTTGATGATGGTGAAAGATTAAATAATTGGGGAACAATTATTTTTGGTGAAAAACAAAAGTATAGACCTATTCCGAAAAAATTAAAAATTGCTTGTGGTGACGATTATATTCGTTATTCTATGAAGAGGCGAAATTTGAAAATATTTAATTTGCATAATGCTTGTATATACCATTGTGGGTCATTAACAAGCAAAAGTAGTAGTGCTCTTTTACAAATACAGTATAGCGATATAATATCGTACGGGAACATAGATAAAAATTATAAATCAACTGATGTATATAAAAATATTAAACAACATTTAAAATTTATAAAAAATGAAAAGCATAAGCAATTAATGAAAAAAGTATTTTTTGTAGAGAAAAATGAAACTCATAAGATTTTTAGTTTATTTGGTATAAAAACAAAATTTAAATTAAGGAAAAAAGTATTAGTTCATTTGCATTTGTACTATTACGAGCAAGTTGATTATTTTATTTCGAAATTAAAAAATATTAATAACTGTGATTGGGATTTATATATAACTGTTATTAAAAGGAATGAAAAAGAATTAAAAAAATTCAAACGATTAAAAAAAGATGTTCATATTATTGAAGTTAAAAATATTGGATATGATATTTATCCTTTTTTATCTGTAATTAGAATGTTGCCATTGGAAAAGTACGATTTTGTTTTAAAATTACATACAAAAAGATATTTCTTAGAAGAAACATTTATTACAATGACAAGAAGTACTGTTGGTTATGATTGGAGAAATTGTTTAGTTGAAACTTTAATTAAAGATAAAAAGACTTTTCAAGAAAATTTAAAAATATTATCTAAAAATGAAAATGGATTAATATGTTCTGATAAATTTTTATTTCATATTGAGGCAGAAAATAGTTCTCAGCAAGATATGGAAAATGTGGAAACTCTTAAGCAATTGTTATCAATTTTAAGTGGTTATGATTATTTCCTTGCTGGAACTATTTTTATGATAAAAGCAAATATCTTGCAGCGAATAAAAAATTCAACCTTGAGTGAAAAAGATTTTGATATGGGAATGAGTGGAATAAGTGGTAGTGTTGCTCATTCTCTTGAACGTATTTTCGCTATTTTGACAACGGATTTTGGTTATAATGTTTATCCTCAATGTGTACGCAAAAAATTACATAAAAATTTTAAATTAACAACGGCTTTGTCTAAACTTTTTTCTGTGAAAAATATGGGGATACACAAGGTAATAAATATTTTGGGTCTTAAATTAAAATTTAAGTCTAAAAAGTTGGCTCAAAAAATTAAGATTACAGAGTTGACGGACGAAATTTTGTATTTAAAACAAAATTATGAAAATCAAATTTCTCAACATCTTGAAGAAAAAACAGTGTTGCAAAATGAATTATGTCAAAAAACAGAAGAATATAATACATTAAGAAGTGAATATATTTATAAGGTGGAAAATTATCATCGCTTGAAAATAGAATTTGCTCAAAATGTTGAGAAGTGGATAAAAGAGTTTGCGCAAAAAACAGAAGAAATTGATAAGTTACAAGTAGAATTTAATCAGCAGGCAGAAAAATATAGTAATTTACAAGTGGAATATTCTCGTCAAATTGAAATGTATAATAAATTGAATGATGAATATAATGCTTATAAACAGGCACAAATTATTGATAAGGCAGAAGCTGATAAAAATCGTGGTGAGGTATATAGATATCCTATAAATATGGAAGTTATTGAACCAAGAGTATTTACAGTAAATTGGATTAGAGAAAATGCTAAAGTTTTAGATGTTGGTTGTGCTTGTGGTGAAATGGGTGAAAAGTTAAAAGAAACCAAAAATGCTGAAGTAACTGGGTTAGAATATAATACTCAAAGTATTGAAATTGCTAAACAATCAAATAGTTATAAAAATATTATTCAATGTGATTTGAATAAATATAAAAATATTCCTTTAAATGATGAAAAGTTTGATTATATTATTTGTAATGATGTTTTAGAACACGTTTATGAACCTAAAAATGTTTTAAATCATTTAATGCAATATTTAAATGAAGATGGCTATGTTTGTCTTTCATTGCCAAATGTAGCTCATGCAAGTATAAAAGCTAATTTGTTAATGAATAACTTTGATTACACATCTGCTGGAATTTTAGATGAAACTCATATTAGATTTTTTACATATAAAACAGTTGCTAAATTTCTTTCTGATTTGAATTTGAAAATTGAAGATTGTAAATTGACAAATGCTTGTGGGATTAATGGTTTTCAGTCAAATAATATCTACCCTGAATTATCACAAGAAGCAAGAGAGCTTATTTTAAAAGATAAACATTCTTCTATTGTTCAATATGTTGTAAAATGTAAAAAAAGTGATTTGGTAGATTTGTATAATATTAATTTAGAAAAAATACAAAACGAGTTGAATAATACAGAATATATGCCTGGGGTTGAAGAATACATACAAAAATAAAATTAAACTAAATGTTTAAATTTATAGTCTTTATGAATTATGACAAAAGAATTTAATTGATATAAACTATTTTGTATAAAACTAATTGAAAGATAAGTATGACATATGTTTTTGGTCGCGCAATAAAAAGGTTTGGATTTACGATGTCTGAAATTCTTATTGCAATGACAGTTCTTGCTATTGTTGTTGTTTTAACTATTCCGTTTTTAGTTAAGAATTATCAAAAAGAACAATTCGCGCAATTAACAAAACAAACATTTTCGATTTTAAATAATGCTAAAATCAAAGCTGAGATTGATTATGGACCGATGGAAAATTGGGCTATTAAAAATAATGATACTCTTGATTTTATTAATAAATATATGAAGCCATATGTGATTATTACGAAAGTAAATATGAATTATGATAATCATAGAACACAATTTATAGATGGTGCGTATTTTGCTCAAAATGCATATGATGCATTTAATTATCGAACTTATAAGTTTTATTTGCAAAATGGTGTTCAAATCGCAGTAAAAAGTTGTTCTATTGGCGGTGCAGATAGTGATTTTTGTGAGGTGTGGGCAGATGTAAATGGACCTAAAAAGCCTAATATACTTGGTAAAGATATACATATTTTTAGATACTATTTTAAACCTACATATGTTCATAGTAAAAATTTAGCAGGGAAATTTTATGTTGCACATATTTTTAGTGCTACAGGTGAAAGTTTAAAAACTCATTGTTTGAATAATTCGCTTAATCGTGCAGGTGCTTGTACAGCGGTGTTGCTTAAAAATGGTTGGAAATATCCAAATTGGTTCCCGTGGTAAATTTGCTTGTTAAAACAATTTTTATCAGATAGAAAAGTAGGTCAGGCATTGCCTGACGCAAATAAATTTTTACAAGATAGTTGAAAAAAAGATTTGTTTGTTTTAAAGTTAAAGAAGAGATGGCGGGTGTCGCCAAGCGGTTAAGGCCTCGGATTGTGGTTCCGATATTCGTGGGTTCGATTCCCATCACCCGCCCCATAAAAAAGACAATGACATTTTGTTATTGTCTTTTTTATTTTGCAGAGATTTGGGAATAGAGAACCCACCACAAGGCAAAGCCTTGTAAGTGGGTAACGATTCCCACGACAAACAAGGCGAAGAATGAGCCGTAGTTTGACGGGTGCAGAATATAAATTTGTAGCGTAAGCGTAACAAATTTAATGTTACTGCCATCACCCAAAATCCTTAGGGAGTCTTTTTTAGTATGGGAATCAAACCGCAAATTTACTTTGTAAATTTGGGGTTCTCCCCTCTCTTGAATTATTGTTTCACAAAAACAAGTGTTCGTTTCGCTATCACTGTCACTCACTTTGTTTTTGTTACTTCGGCTTTTAGCCTACACAAAATTCAAAAAAGATATTTAATCTTTTTTCTCGGCAGAGTCATCACCCGCCCCATTTACAAAAAAAGACCTAAAAATAGGTCTTTTTTCTTTTTATATCAATACTTTCAGCAGGGTTCTAAGGTTAGTGGATTTTTAAGTAAAATTTTGTAATATTTTAAAAATTAACAAATAAAATCAAGCTATTCTTGAATTTTAAAGTGTTCTAATCACATTAGGTGATTAGTTATTTTAAAATCTGATTTAAACACCCAAAGAACTCGCTCATACAACATATTGCAAGTGAATAATAAACATTCAATCCGTCTTTTCTATCTTTAATTAGACCTACTGCTTTTAGTTTTGCCAGACTTTTTGAAATGTGTGACTGTTCATACTTATTTAATGCATGTTGAATTTCGCAAACACACTTTTCTCCTTCTAGTAATAGGTCTATAATATCTAATCTTACAGGATTTGCCAATGCTTTAAATATCTCTGCTTTTTTCTCATTTAGACTTTTGTTCATAACACCTCTTGACAATATGCCAAATGTGGAATATTTTATAAATACTATATGTCAATTATGGCATATTGTAATTATACTGTCAAATGAGGTGTAATATGTTTTTAAAATTCGCAGATTGGTTTGTGTATGGAATACTTGGTTTATCAAGTGAAACAAATTTTGGTTCAGCTTTGCATTTCTTTGTGTATGATGTAATTAAAATCTTGTTTTTGTTGTTTACTATTATTTCTGTTATTGCATTATTCAGAAGCTATATTGATAATAATAAATTAAAACAATTCATAGAAAGACAACCAAGATTCCTTGCACACTTATTTGCCTCAATATTTGGTGCAATAACTCCGTTTTGCTCTTGTTCTTCTATCCCTGCATTTATTGGGTTTATTGAAGCAGGAGTGCGTTTTGGAGTTGCTATGAGTTTTATTATCACAAGTCCAATGATAAATGAAATTGCAATTCTTGTTTTGGCTGGTGTTATTGGTTGGAAAGTTACATTACTATATGTAACTACAGGCATTTTGGTTGGAACTTTTGGTGGAATGTTAATGGGAAAATTTGGTTGGGAAAAATATTTGCAAGATTATTTAACACAAAAGAAAACTTCTTGTTGTTGTTCTTGTGCTACCACAGCTATTGCTATAACACTAAAAGAAAGAGTTATTGAGTCAATAAGTTATTCAAAAGATTTAATGAAAAGAATATGGCTATTTATTCTCTTAGGTGTTGGAGTTGGTGCATTTTTACATGGATATGTACCGCAAGAGTTCTTTATTACATATATGGGAAGCAACAATCTTCTTGCGGTTCCTTTATCTGTATTGCTTGGAATTCCTCTTTATGCTGATGCAACTACAATTATTCCTATTGCACAAGTTCTTATTTCTAAAGGAACTGCAGTAGGCACAGTTTTAGTATTTATGATGGCTACTGTTGGCTTAAGTTTACCTGAAATGATAATCATTTCAAGGGTTATGAAGAAAGAACTTATTATCAGATTTGTGATTTTTATGTTTATGACATTTACTATTGTTGGGTATTTTTATAATTTCATGTTGTAATTTTTTCAACTTACGCAATTAATTTTTGCAGATTGAACTCAACTCATTGATATTCTTCACTCTTAACTACTTTAAGCAAGTGTGAAATAGTTTCTAATACTGCCACGTTGCCAGCCCCATTAAATAGACTCCTTAGGGAGTCTTTTTAGTATGGAAACTAAATAAATATTTCGAAAAGATACAAAAATTTACAATGGGGCGTAATTGTGTGTTTAACATGGTTTTTGGCTTTTGAAAACTTGTATAAATAAAAGCATAGGGTTGAAAAGGTTTTTAAAAGATTTATACTGAAAATGTAAGTTAATTTTAATTTTGGGAATGTCAGTGAATATTTGTGTTGCTTGAATTGTAGTTGTGGTTTAGGGGTTTTTTGTATTGCGATAATAAGTTAGAAAGGAATGTGAAAATGGCAAAAGACAATGGGTGTGTAGGTAGTTATAGTGTAAGTGGTTACACAAGAGGTGATGGTAAAGAGGTGTCTGGGTATGTTCGAACTTGTGGTGCGGCTCATAATTCAACGGATTCCTCATCATCAAAATCAAATCGTGATGATGAAAAAATAAAACAACGAGCTGAAGTATTGTATTCTGGTATGAATATAGGAAAAGAAGTATTAGATATAGAAAATTCACAAAAAACAAATTTTGAAAAACCAGTAGATGGACAAATTTCTAATACCTTTGGTTATAGAGTACCGCCAACATTAGGAGCAAGTGCTAATCATTCAGGTGTTGATATAGCAGTTCCTGTTGGTACACCAGTAAAATCAATTGCGGATGGAAAGGTGATTGCGGCAAGAGATGGTATGAAAGGATATGGGGTAGGGGTTTTTATTGATCATGGAATAATAAATGGGAAACAAGTTGTAAGTGAGTATGGGCATTTAAATAGTTATAATGTAAAAATAGGTGATACCATAAAAAAGGGTCAAATTATTGCAAAATCAGGTAACACTGGTATTTCAACAGGTCCGCATTTGCACTTGACTATTCGTGAAAATAAAGTGCCTGTTGATCCTCAAAAGTATATGAAGTTGTAAGCTATTGGATGAAAAAATTAACTTCATTTAGTTTTTTATTTTTATATATTTTTAGTTCATTAATTTTTGAATAATTTATGTTGTTCGCTATAAAATAAGGTTTAATAAATTCTAATAATGTTTCCGCATCATCTGTTGCAGGAACATTATTTTTTATTTTTTGATAATTATTTGTAATTAGAATTAATGAATATATGAACATAACATCGGATGTTTCAATTCCTCTTTGATAATCTTGCATTATAAAAATATATTCATTAAAATTTTCTTGTTTGTTTTTATCTTTTTGATGTTTTTTATATGCTTTTTGGGCATTTGAAAATTCTTTATTAATGCTTTTTTTGATTTTGGGAAATTCTTCGTTGATTTTATTTTCAATTTCTTTTTTATATTTTATATTGTTTTGCATTTTGTATTCAGCGCCAAAACAAAAGGTGGGAAAGATAAAGATATATATTAATAAAACAAGTATTTTTTTCATATTAAAATTATACTTCATTTTGTATTTGAATACAAAACTTTTATAAAATTATTATAGTTATGCTTAAATTTTATCTTATTAAAAAAGACC
>JAZSQW010000162.1:0-4271 GCA_045538205.1 Candidatus Avigastranaerophilus sp.
GGATGGATTAAGTTCTATCCTTTTTTATTAATTTTATACAATACACAAAGTTTATGCTAATCTATGCAATCTGCAAGCTACTCGTTCTTGCAATCTATGAAACGCACCTGTTCCTGCTGTTAACCTTCTCAATAATAATGCAAGAAGCACAATTGACAACGAAAGATTAACACCATCTTGAACAGTTCTCATACTAATTCGTTTTTTTGGCATTTGATTTTTCTGATTAAATTTAGATACCTCAACACTTGGAACATTTCCAAAGTTCTTAAACACACTATTAGTTTTCATTTTACATTCCTTTTTCTTCCTTACAAATAAATAAAAAATTTTTTGAAATAACAATTGCTCATTTGTAAATTTTTTTTAATAGACAACTTAAAAAAAACAATTATCACAAGACAAAATACTTTACCAATATGTTAGAAGTAAAGGAGAAATTTTTTATGCAAAGAATCGGAATATATCAAAATTACACGCCTAATTTCAAGGCAATTTACACAAACCCTGATGGTTCAAAAGTTAATATTAGCGAAAAAGCAATAGCCGAAATAACACATACAAAAATAATTAAAAAAGCTATTGATAATGCTTATAAAAATGACATTTCTAAATTTCAAGAGTATTCATACAGTGACGAAATGGGAGGTCAAAATGCGAACTTTATAATAGACAACAAAGGACAATGTTATTGGGTTCCAAAAGATTATGAAATATTATACCAAGGAGAAACAAGACACGGTATAAACAAAGCCAACAATTTACCAACAGAATTTTATGCAGAAAGTACATATTCGACTGGTAAATATTCAGCAGAATGTGGTGCAATAAGAGCAAAAGGTTCTGGCCATAAATACGCATATATAACACCTGATTATAATGTTCAAATAATAAACCCAGAATGGGCACCCGTAGATAAAAAATAACAAAAAAAGGTGAGATTAATTTCTCACCTTTTTTATTAAAAGCTTTTACTATCAATTAAATAAATCATCACATATATGAGAGAATTGAGAATAAGCAACTATTGGAAAATCAAAACTATCAACATAGCTAAGATTGTGTCTTATAAAGTCTTCAGCATCACATCTTTGAGAAGCTGTTAATAAATCTGCCATTTGTCGTCCGTTAAGTAAGCCTTTATTATCTTTCTTGCCTAAATTCATTAATTCTTTCGCCAATGTAGTGTCCTTTTTAAGAGCACAAACTTCAACTATTTTTCCAAGTGAATCTAATTGAATATACGATTCTGAATGATCTTTGTAATTAGTTAAATCTACAACAAAATCCATATTATCTTTTATCCAAGGTATTGTTTTTTCATTTGCAGTACTAAGAATTCTGTGTATTTTACCATCATAATATTTTGGATTACCTTTTTCATCAACTGCAGTCATTAACTCTTTTGCAAAATCATAATTTTCTTCTGTTAAAATATCTGGTGTTGCAATATAAACAGGAAGAAACTCACGATGAAGTTTTGGTGTTGAATATCCATAACAAATCATTTCTGCAATACTTGTATCATTTTTTGCTGAACTTAATTCTTCCAAATTTTTGTAAACAGAAGGAAGAACTTTTATAGCTTCATTATTTGCTAAATCCTTCCACAAATCATTTTCAGATTCTTGTTCTTGTCCTTTAAATGATACAAAATTAATATTAGCTTTATTATATATTGATGCACCGGTTTCTAAATTTGATAACTGAGCAGGTATAGTTGATTCTTGTTTTACATTTGCATTCTTAACATTATTATTTACACGATTAGTTACTGGTTTAGAAACAAAATAATTTCCTGTAATAAAATTCATACTTTTCTCCCTCTGTACGTACACAATATTAAAATTTCTAAAAATAATTTTTGCCAAATAAATTTTAATATTTTTACAAATTTTAATCACAAAAAAGGTGAGATTTAATTCTCACCTTTTTTACTACTTAAATACTTGTTATTGCACCTTTTTCACTTGATGAAACTATTTTTGAATATCTTCTCAAGTAACCTTTTTTAACTTTAGTTGGTAACGGTTCAAATGTTTCCATACGTTTTTGTATTTCTTCATCTGATACTCTTAATGTTAATTCTCTATTAGGGATATCAATAAAGATTTCATCACCATCATTAATTACCCCAATAATACCTCTATCAGGTGCTTCTGGTGAAATGTGTCCAATACAAAGCCCTCTTGTACCACCTGAGAATCTACCATCAGTAATCAAAGCAACTTTACTACCTAAACCTTTACCAACAATAGCAGATGTTGGAGAAAGCATTTCTCGCATACCTGGGCCACCTTTTGGACCTTCATATCTAATAACAACAACATCACCTGCACCAACTTTATCAGACATTATAGCTTCAATAGTTTCTTCTTCAGAGTTAAAGCATTTTGCTTTACCTGTAAATACTAAACATTCTTTTTCTACACCTGAAATTTTTACAACAGCACCATTAGGAGCTAAATTTCCGTGTAAAACAGCTAAACCTGGATTTGATGTCATAGGGTCAGAAACAGGTCTAATAACTTCATTATCACACCACATATCAGCGTTTGCAATTTCTGATAATTTCATGCCTGATACACCAACTGTATCTTTCATTTCAGCAATATTGCCATAAATTGTTTTTAATACAGCAGGAATACCACCTGCGTTATCCAAGTCTGTCATTGTTTTTGCGGCAGATGGATCAAGTTTAATAATTTGAGGAACTTTAAAGCTTAATTCTTCAAAATCTTTTAAAGTAATATCAACACCTGCTTCATTAGCAATAGCTAATAAGTGAAGAATTGAGTTTGTAGAACCACCTAAAGCCAAGTCAACAATAATCGCATTTCTAATAGCATCACGAGTTAAAATAGATGATGGTTTAATATCTTTTTCAATTAATTCATTAATAATTACACCTGAATCAAATGCAATACGTTTTGTTTTCGCACTAACTGCAGCAGATGTAGCACAACCTGGTAAACTCATACCCATAACTTCTGTTAAACAAGCCATTGTATTAGCTGTATATAAACCTTGGCAAGCACCTGCTGTTGGGCAAGATGTTATTTCCATTTGTTTTAATAATTTCTCATCAATTTCACCATTTGAGAATTTACCAATAGCTTCAAAAGTACCTTTAATCATTGTCAAATTAGCATTTTGACATTTACCATCACTCATAGGACCAACTGTAACAACAATACAAGGAATATCTAATCTTGCAGCTGCCATAATCATACCCGGAGTAATTTTATCACAGTTTGTTAATAACACTAAGCCATCTAATTTATGTGCCATTGCAACAGATTCAACGCAATCTGCAATTAAATCACGAGAAGGAAGTGAATAGTTCATTCCACTATGCCCCATTGCAATACCATCACAAATAGCAGGAACACCAAAAATGAAAGCTTGACCACCACCTGAGTGAATACCTTTTTCTATTTGTCTTTCAATTTCTCTCATTCCACAATGACCAGGAACTAAATCTGTAAAGCTACTTGCGATACCAATAAATCTTTTACCAATTTGCTTTTCACTAACACCTGTTGCATACAATAATGCACGGTGAGGAGTTCTTTGCAAACCTTGAGTTATTTCATCACTTCTCATATATTCTCCTTATTAATACATAGCTATAATTTTTTGAATTGCTTCATTTGCAAGATTATAAATCTCATCTAATTGAGCTTTATCAAATGGAGCACCTTCTGCCGTTGTTTGAAATTCAATAATCTTAGAAGATTTTGTCATTACAACATTACCATCTACTTGAGCTGTAGAATCTTCTGAATAATCTAAATCTAACTTAACTTCACCATCTATCAAACCAACAGAAACAGCTGCAATAGGTTCAATAATTGGATTTTCCTTTAACAAACCTTGCTCAATTAATTTATTAAATGCAATATTCATAGCAACAAACCCACCACAAATACTTGCACATCTTGTTCCACCATCAGCCTGAATAACATCAGCATCAATAGTAACAGTTCTTTCACCTAATTTTTCTAAATCGACACAAGAACGTAAACTTCTACCAATTAATCTTTGGATTTCTTGAGTTCTGCCTGAAATTTTAGTTCTTTCTCTTTGACATCTTGTATGAGTTGCAGATGGCAACAATGAATATTCTGCTGTTACCCAACCTCTTGGGTCTGATTTATCCATCCATTTTGGCTTACCTTCTTCAACCGAAGCAGTAACAATAACCTTTGTATCACCAAATTGAATTAAAACAGAACCTAATGCATGGTTTGTATAATCTTTGGTAATGG
>JAZSQW010000058.1:0-4463 GCA_045538205.1 Candidatus Avigastranaerophilus sp.
GGTGTTACTCGTGACCGTATTTATTTTGATGTTGAATGGCAAGAAAAACAATTTACTGTTATTGATACAGGCGGTATTATTCCTGGTGATGAAGATGAAATTATGCTAAATATTTTCACTCAAGCTAAAGTTGCTTGTGAAGAAGCTGATAAAATCATTTTTATTGTTGATGGGAAAGATGGTATTAACCCTATTGATTATGATATTGCTAATGTTTTAAGAAAAAGTGGCAAAAAGATTTATTTAGCTGTTAATAAATTAGATGCACCTGATAAATTTTTAAACGTAACAGATTTTTATTCTTTGGCAGTTGGTGAGCCTATTGCTATTAGTGCTTTGCACGGGTCAGGTGGTGTTGGCGATTTATTAGATGCTGTTACAGAAGATTTTGATTATATTGAAGAAGATGAAAAAAGTGAAAATTTAAGACTTGCTATTGTTGGTAAACCTAACGTAGGTAAATCTTCTATTGTTAATGCTTTATTAAATAAAGAAAGAGTAATTGTTTCTAATGTTTCAGGTACAACTCGTGATGCGATTGACTCTACTGTAAAATATGAAGGCGAAGAATTTATTCTTGTTGATACAGCAGGTATCAGAAAAAAAGCAAAAGTTGATTGGGGTATTGAAAAATTTGCTGTTGACCGTTCAATTCGTGCTATCAGAAATTGTGACGTAGCCATTTTGGTAGTAGATGCGACACAAGGAATTTCTGATCAAGATAAAAAAATTGCAGGTACAATTATAGATGCAGGCAAACCATTAATTTTAGCTATTAATAAATGGGATTTGATTGAAGATAAAAAGTCATCAACAATTAATAAATTTGAAGAAAAAATCGAACAAGATATGCCATTTTTAAGTTACGTTCCTAAAGTATTTATTAGTGCAGTAACAAAACAAAGATTGGTAAATCTATATAAATTATCAAAAGAAGTTTATGCAGAAGCTTCTAAACGTATTTCAACAAGTTTATTAAATAAAGTGGTTTTAGATGCTATTTCTATGAACCCACCAACAAGTATTCGTGGTAAACGTTTAAAAATGTATTATGTTACTCAAGTAAAAACATTGCCACCAACATTTGTTTTATTTATCAATAATGAAGATTTATTGAAAGATAGTTACACAAGATATTTAGAAAATAAATTAAGGGAAGCCTTTGGTTTCAGAGGCACTCCTATTAGAATTTCTGCTAAAGAAAGAGGGGAAAAGAAATGATGTATTTACAATTAATTATAATTGCGATTGTTGCATATTTAATTGGTTCTATTCCAACAGGATATTTAGTTGTAAAAAAATTAAAAGGTATTGATATTAGAACAACAGGTTCTGGTTCAACTGGCGCAACTAATGTTAAAAGACAATTAGGCACAAAATGGTTTATTGGTGTAATGCTAATAGATGCTATAAAAGGTTTTATTGCAACTTATGTTACATATAAATTTTTCGATACATCATCAATGGTAGGTTTAGCTCCAGTAGTTGCATCTGTTGCAGTTATTTTAGGTCATTGTAAATCTATATTCTTAGGCTTTACAGGTGGTAAATCAGTTGCAACTGGTGTTGGTACATTAATTGCACTTTGTCCTGCTGTTGGTTGGAGTTGTGCAGGTATTTGGGCATTTATTACTTTCTTTAGTAAATATGTTTCTTTAGGTTCAGTTATTGCTTTATCTTTATCACCAATTTTGATGAATATGTTTTATCCAAACCCATATTATATTTGGTATTCATCAATTCTTGCAGTGTTCGTAGTATTTACTCATAAAGCAAATATTGAACGTTTAATTGCAGGTACTGAAAGCAAAATCGGTAGTTCAAAGAAACAATAAAAATGGCAAGATACCAAGGTATAAAAATAGTTTCTAAAGTAGAAGTTGCAGATAAGCATTCCTTAAGCGTAGTTTACACTCCAGGAGTTGCTGCTTCTTGTTTGAAAATAAAAGATGATGATGAAAATTCTTATATTTATACAAATAGAGAAAATTCTGTTGCTGTTATTTCTTTTGATTATGAACAATCACTTCAAAGAGCTATTTTCTTGAAAAATACTTTAGGTATTGATGCATATCCATTTGAAATTTCATCTAAAGAAATTGAAAAAATTAAATTGGTTGTTGAAAATATTTATATATCTTTTGGTGCAATTGATTTAAGTTTGATTTCGCAAGTAGTTGAAAATGTTGAATTTGACGTTAATATTCCTGTTTTAAAAGGTGTTGTAAATGATTTAAAAGAGTTCTTTTTATGTGTTTCTAAAAATCTTTTTATGTTTAGTTATGATGATTTAACAGGAACAATTAATGAACAATCTTTGCAATTAAGAGAAAAAGCTGGTGGTGTTGTTGAAACTCAATTAACAGAAGAAAAGCATGTAAAACCTGTTGGTATTGTTTCTGACGGAAGTGCAGTTTTGGGCTTGGGTGATCTTGGCGGTTTGGCAGGTTTACCTGTTATGGAGGGTAAAGCTGTTTTATTTCAAGAATTAGGTGAAGTTAGCGCATTGCCTTTATGTTTAAAAACTCAAGTCGCTGATGAGATTGTTGAAATAGTTTTATTATTACAAAACTCTTTTTCTGGTATTAATTTAGAAGATATTAAAGCTCCAAGATGTTTTGAAGTAGAAGATAAGCTAATAGAATTAGCTAATATTCCAATTTTTCACGATGATCAACACGGAACAGCAGTTGTTGTTTTAGCAGCATTATTAAATGCTTTGCATCTTGCAGGTAAGAGTGTAGAAACTGCTAAAATAGTATTTTCAGGTGCAGGTGCTGCTGCTATTGCAGTTTGTAAGTTGATTCTTGCAGTTGGTGCTAAAAATATTACTATGTTTGATATTGATGGTGCTATTTACAAAGGTAGAGAACAAAATCATTTTGCTCATGAAGAAATTAGTAAATATACTAATATAGATTGTTTTAAGGGTAATTTAAAAGAAGGTATTAAAAATGCTGATGTGTTTATTGGTTTAAGTGCACCTAATCTTTTAAATGAAGAAATGATTAAATCAATGAATGAAAAAGCTATAGTTTTTGCTTTGGCAAATCCAACTCCTGAAATTTTACCTGATATGGCTAAAAAATATGGGGCATATATTTGTGCTTCTGGTAGAAGTGATTTTGCTAATCAAATTAATAATTCTTTGGTTTTTCCTGGATTATTTAATGGTGTGTTAAAAAACAATATTAAAAAGATAGATAGTGAAATTAAATTAAATTGTGCGTTTGCTTTAGCTTCTTTAGTTAAAGAAGATGAATTAAGTATTGATTACATTTTGCCAGATGCACTTGATAGACAAGTTCCAATAACGATTTCAAATAATGTAATATAATAAAAGACCCCTGAAAATCAGAGGTCTTTTTTATGATTTATTTTGTTATGCAATTTCTTCTGCTGTTTGAGGTGCAACTTCTGTCGCTTCTTCCACCTTTTTTGTAGGTAGTTTAATTAATTCAGCAACACCTTCTTTTTTCTTTTTCACCATATCAGCTGTTACAGTGAATTCTTTAATATCTTCTTGAGCAGGAAGTGCAAACATTAAGTCCATCATAATTTCTTCAACTATAGAACGAAGAGCTCTTGCCCCAGTTTTACGTTTAAGTGCTTCTTGAGCAATTAAATCAACTGCTTCTTTATCAAATTTCAATTCAACGCCGTCCATATTTAATAAGCATTGATATTGTTTTAATAATGCGTTCTTAGGTTCAGTTAAGATGTTCTTTAATGTGTCTTCATCAAGAGGATCTAAAACAGCATAAACAGGAACACGGCCAATAAATTCAGGAATCAAACCAAACTTTAATAAGTCTTCAGGTTGTAATTTCTTTAATAATTTAGCAGCTTCAAGTTCTTTTTCTGCTTGAGTTTTAGATGGGTTAGCACCAAAACCGATTGTAGTAGAATCGCCTGCACGTCTTTCAACAATTTTATCCAAGCCAACAAATGCACCACCAACAATAAATAAAATGTTAGCTGTGTTAATTTGAATAAATTCTTGATGTGGGTGTTTTCTTCCGCCTTGAGGTGGAACGTTAGCAACTGTACCTTCAATCATTTTTAATAATGCTTGTTGAACACCTTCACCAGAAACATCTCTTGTAATACTTGTGTTTTCTGATTTTCTTGAGATTTTATCGATTTCATCGATATAGATAATACCTCTTTCAGCTTTTTGAGCATCAAAATCAGCATTTTGGTAAAGTCTTAACAAGATATTTTCAACGTCATCACCAACGTAACCAGCTTCAGTTAAAGTAGTTGCATCAGCAATTGCGAATGGTACATCAAGAATTTTAGCTAAAGTTTGTGCCAATAAAGTTTTACCAGAACCTGTAGGACCTACAAGTAAGATATTACTTTTTTGGATTTCAACTTGATTATCACTGTTAGAACTGTTATGAGCAATTCTTTTATAGTGGTTATAAACAGCAACTGAAAGTGCTTTTTTTGCATCATCT
>JAZSQW010000156.1:0-10185 GCA_045538205.1 Candidatus Avigastranaerophilus sp.
GCACTTTGGCACGAAAGAGATATATCTCACAGCTCAGCCGAAAGAATTATCTTCCCAGATTCAACAATTTTAGTTGATTATATGTTAAATAGACTTTCAAATACTATTGAAAACTTAGTTGTTCACAAAGATAATATGCTAAAAAATACAAACCTTTTTGGTGGAATTGTTTTTTCTCAAAAAGTATTATTAAAGCTTTGTGATACAGGCATGATGAGAGAAGATGCTTATAAATTAGTTCAAAGAAACGCACTTGATGCGTTTAATAATCACGGCGATTTCCTAAAAAATCTTTTAGAAGATAAAGAAGTTCTATCTAAACTTTCAATAGAAGAAATAAAATCTTGCTTTAACCTTGAAGAATATTTGCAAAATATAGAGTTTATTTATAAAAAATTCGGTGTATAGTTTTCAATTTTGCCCATAAATTTCGTTTATGTTATTATGAAAATACGAGGGAGATTAGGGCTGTGCCAAAGAAAAAAGTTATTGAAATAGTATTAGATGTCGAAACAACAGGTTTAGATTATACAAAAGAAAGAATGGTTGAGTTTGCTGCTATTCGTTTAGAAAACGGCAAAATGAAAGATAGATTTGAAACATTAATCAATCCAGAACAACACATTAGAAAATCAAGTATTGCCGTTCACGGTATTACAGAAGAAGATGTTAAAGATGCACCAACAGAAGCTGAAGTTATGCCTATGATTTTAGACTTCATCGGTGATTATCCTATCATCGCACACAATGCTATTTTCGATTACTCTTTCATCAACGAAGCAAGTCTTAGAACAACAGGCAAGCCAATTACTAATACAAGAATAGACTCTCAACAAATGTTTAAAGAAGTTTATCCTGAATTAGAATCTTGCGGACTTGAAAGCTTAATGAATAAATTTAATGTTGAATTTGATACTCGTCATAGAGCTATGGCAGACACTGAAGGTTTAGCTAAAGCATACCCTGAACTTAAAAAACTTTATGATAAAAAATATGCTTGGCAATTACAACAATTAGACAATGTTGATTACTTATTTGAAAGATATTTAAGAATGCAACAAGCTGTTCAAATTATGCAATCAGAAATGCAAGATTTAAAATCTGTTTTCAGATTATATTTTGAAAAAGGTGGCGAAAGCATTCATTCACCAAACGGCGAAACTTTAGTTTATCAATCTAAACAAGCTTATGCTTATGACTTTTTAGAAATTAAAGACGTATTAAACGACATTGGCGCTTTACCTAAAGCAGTAAAATTAAATAATAACTTTGTAGATAGACTAATTGCTTCAGGCAGCGTAAGTAAAGAAGTTAAAGAAAAATTATCAGCAGCAAGACAACAATTATCAGAAACAAGAAACATTCATATAATTAAATCTGATAGAAGAGCTGTTGAACACGCATAAGATATAAAAAAGAGAAGGATTTAAACCTTCTCTTTTTCCTTTAATTCTTTTTTTGCCTTTTTCCAAAGAATATCCCATTCTTCAAGCGATAAATGTTCAAGCTCTTTGTTTGCATTTTTTTCCATTAATCTAAAACGAGATGTAAATTTATTGTTTGCTTTAATCAAAGCTTGTTCCGCATCAATTTTATTCCATCTTGCAAGATTTACTACTGCAAACAAAATATCACCCAATTCATCTTCTTTTTCTTCAGGAGTTTTTGCTTCTTTAAATTCTTTTATTTCAGATAAAACACAATCGTATAATGAATCTTCATTAGGCCATTCAAAACCAACACCAACTGCCTTTTTACTTATCTTTTGAGCACTCATTAAAGCTGCTTGAGATTTTGAAATACCGTCCATTACAGATTTTCTATGTTTTTTTTCTTCTTTTTTTAATTTTTCCCAATTATCAAGAATTTCATCAGTAGAAGAAACTTTTACATCGCCAAAAACGTGAGGATGGCGATGAACCAATTTATCTGATAATGTTTTTGCAACAGCTTCAATATCAAAAGCTTTTTCTTCTTTTGCTATTTGTGCGTGCAATACAACCTGTAATAAAACATCACCTAATTCTTCTTGCAAATGTTTTAAATCATTATCATTAATAGCGTCAACTGCTTCATAAGCTTCTTCAAGCATATTACGTTTTAAAGTTGCATGAGTTTGTTCTCTATCCCATTGGCAACCATTTTCACTACGAAGTATTTCAACTATTTCTATTAATCTCTCTAACTCAGGATAATTCATTATCTCACCATTTGATCAACTGTCATAATTAAAATACCTTGACCACCAAGTTTTTTAAGTTTATCAATACTATCAAAAACTTTATCAGCATCAACTACAACGTGCATAACAACGTGTTCATCATCACCTGCTAAAGTCATAATTGTAGGTGAAGATAACCCTGGTAAGAAATTTCTAATTTCTTCTAAAGATGCTTTTGGCACGTGCGCCATTAAATATTTCTTTTCTCTTGCATCAATTACTGATTTTAATGCTCTTAATAAAGTATCTGTTTTTTCTTGTTGAGCTTCAGTCAAATTTTTATTAGCAATAATAATTGCTGTTGATTCTAAAATTTTATCAATAATTCTAAGTTTGTTAGACTTTAAAGTAGAACCTGATGAAGTAATATCAACAACCACATCAGATAAACCTAAACGAGGTGTAATTTCTGTTGCACCTGAAACTTCAATAATTTTAGGAGTTTTACCTAATTTTTCAAAATATTCTTTTGCAATATTTGGAAACGAAGTAGCTATTTTTAAATTTTGAGGTAAATCAGAAGATGTTTTATAAGTATCTTCTTCTTTAACTGCAACAACCATTTCACAATAGCCAAAATCTAAAACCATAATTTTATTAACATCAGCTTTTAATTCAGTTAAAATATCAAAGCCTGTGAAACCAATATCTGCAATTCCATTTTCTACAAACATTGGAATATCTTGTGTTCTTACGAAAATAATTGAATATTTTTTATCTTTTGTTGTAACTTGCAAAGTTCTTTCATCTTTAGATGGAAAAACCAACCCTGCACAGTTTAATAAATCATAAATTTTTTCTGATAATCTACCTTTATTTGGTATTGCTATTCTTAATATATCCATTTTAATAATTCCTTTTATTGATTAACTTCGCTGTCTTTTAAAGTTATAACTACATCACTATCACTACAATAATTTCTAACAGGTAAATGGACGAACTCATGATGGGCTAATTCTGGCGCTACTTTTTGTAAAGATTTAACTATATCACTTTTAATTTGAGCGTTATAACCAATTATTTGAGCATCTTTTATTTGTGTAGAGCTACCTGTACAGTTTACTTTATATCCTGATGTTTTTAATTCGTTTCTTAAAGCAAATGCTTCAATTTCCTTATTTTTAGCATATATAATACCAATTGAAACTTCATCATCAGGAACATCATGAACTTGTCTATAAATTAATCTATTAATTATCTTTTGAGTTCTTTCAGGATCTAAAATCCAATAGCTTATAGCACCTTTTTTATTAGGTTCACCTGGAAGCATTACAAACTCTACTTTATTCAAATCAATTTCTCTTGCAATAGCAGCATATTGAGACATTTGATATAAATTCAAATCAGTTCTTGTATACATACTTGCTATTTTTAATGCTTCAGGAATTTTTCTTATAGCATCAGGTGATTTAATTTTTTCAATTAAAGCTTTAATAAACTTTTGCTGTCTATGAACTCTGCCAATATCACCAAGCGCATCTTTTCTAAAACGAATATAACCTTCTGCCTGTTCACCATTTAATACGTGATGACCTTTAGGAAGATTAATAAATAATTTTCCTGAAAAATCGTTATAGTGAAGATTTTGGTCTACATAAATAGGAACACCACCAATTGCATCTATTAATTTTTTAATACCTTCTGAATTAACAATTACATAATTGTGTATTCTTATACCAAAAGTTTCTTCTATTGTTTTTTTGGTAAGCTCAATTCCACCTAAAGCATATGCAGAATTGATTTTTTGTACACCGTGATCTTCTGCCAAATATACTTTACTATCACGAGGAATAGAAATCGCATTAATACTTTTTGTTTGCATATCCAAGTTAACAATAATCATACTATCTGAACGAACACCTGAATATGGCAATGTATTTGGGCCATTAGAATCTACGCCAAGCAATAATATATTTTGATATCTGCTAAGCATTTTAAAATTAAATTTAGACTGAGCAAGCTCTTGTTTTTGAGTTACTTTTACATTCGCTAAATTTTTATCTGTAGCACTTTCGAATAAAACAGCTAAATTACTAAGATTATCAATAACAAAAGAAAGGATAGAAAAACAAAGAACAACAATAAAAGAAATTATTATAATTCTTAATGTTAATATGTTTCTATCTCTTTGTGCATCAGACGGTTCTTTATATTTAAGAAACACGCTATATTGTTCATTTTTATCTTTTAATTCTGCCATAGTTGGATATCCTGCAACATTAATATTTTACTTCAAAAAAATTGAAATTAGTACTACAAGAAAATTTATATAAACATTGAATATAATACTCTTTTATGATTTTATAAAATTATGAGAGAAAATAACATAGTCCAACAAGCTGAATTTAAAGTTAAAAAATATTTTGAACTTGTTGATGAAATAAAAGAATATAACCAAGAAAAAGTATTAAAGGCTTTTTATAATCACAAAATCGGCCTTGAACATTTTTCGTCTGTATCTGGCTACGGTCACGATGATATGGGACGTGAAGCATTAGATAAAGTTTTTGCTGATGTTTTCAAAGCAGAAAAAGCTATTGTAAGAAACCATTTTGTATCAGGCACACATACCTTAGCTTGTTGTTTATTTGGTAATTTAAGACACGGTGAAAAATTAATATCAGTAGCTGGCGCTCCTTATGACACAATGGAAGAAGTTATTGGTAAACGTGGTGATTTCCGTTCTTCTTTAATGGGGCACGGCGTTTCTTATGATGAAGTTGATTTAATTGACGGTATGGACGTTGACTTAAAAGGTATTGAAGAAAAAGTTGATGAAAATACCAATATGGTATTAATTCAACGTTCTCGTGGCTATTCTTTAAGAAAATCTTTAAATATAGAAACTATCAAAAAAATTGTTGAAATAGTAAAATCAAAAAATCCAAAATGTATTTGTTTTGTTGATAATTGCTATGGTGAATTTGTAGAAAAATTAGAACCACTTGAAGTTGGTGCTGATTTAATTGCAGGTTCATTAATAAAAAACCCAGGTGGTGGTATTGTTGAAGCAGGTGGTTATATTGCAGGTAAAGCTGAATATGTTGACCAGGCTGCATATAGATTAACAGCTCCTGGTATTGGCTCTGAAGGTGGCGCTATGTTAAATCAATTAAGATTGATTTTTCAAGGTTTATTTATGGCTCCAAGCATTGTTTCTGAAGCCGTTAAAGGCGCTATTTTAGCTTCTCAAGTTTTTGAAGATATTGGATTTATTTCTACACCAAAACCATCTGAAGTTAGAACAGATTTAATTCAAACAATTAAATTTGGTGAAGCAGAACCATTGATAAAATTCTGTAAAACTTTACAATCTTATTCACCTGTTGAATCATATTTAACGCCAATTCCAGATGAAGTTCCTGGCTATGATGATAAATTAATTATGGCAGGCGGTTCATTTATAGAAGGCTCTACTTTAGAATTATCAGCAGACGGGCCTGTTCGTCCACCATATGCAGTTTATATGCAAGGTGGCTTGAATTATGCGCACGTTAAAATTGCATTAAAAGGTATTGTTAAAGAAATTATTGGCTAAGTAATCTATCATATTGGTCTTTTAAACGATTATTATTACAAATAAAATCAATAAAACTCCAAGGCAAATTGTCTATTGAAAATTCATTTAAAGCAATTTCATCACTATCTTTATAATTAAATTCTTTTTGGAATTGTTTATATTCGTTTTTAAATGCACCTAAATTTCCACCTTGTTTATAAACATTAATCAGATAAGGGGTTAAAGCACTATCACCTCTTGATAAAAGTGCTTGAACATAATCCCATTTAGCACTTGAAAATCTTGCTTTTATTCCAATTTTTGCAAATTGTTTTTTCAAATATTCTATTTTCTTTTCAAGAGTTTTGGTATCTTCTTTTTTAGCAAATTGAAAAGGAGTTTGTGCTTTTGGTACAAATGTTGAAAAACTTGGTGTAAGATTAAACCCTTTATATTTTTGTTTTAATTCTTTGCATAAACTAACAAATTCATCTAAATCTTCATAAGTTTCTGTTGGCAAACCAATAATTCCATATATTTTAAGACCTGAAAAACCAAAATTATACATTTTTTCAACCAAGTTAAAAATATTTTCTTTAGTTAATTGTTTATTTATAACTTTTCTAAGTCTTTCACTTCCTGCTTCTATGGCAATTGTCGCAGTTTTTTGCCCACATTTTTTTAATAATTCGAGTGTTTTATCAGATACAAAATCAGCTCTTAAAGAAGAAACGCTCATTTCTATTTCTTCTCCACTATCAATTTTATCAATGATGTATTGACAAATATCATCAAACTGAGGGTGCGCACAAATCAATGCACCTAAAAGAGCTAATTTATTAGTATATTTTAACCCATTATCAATTTCTTCAATAATATTTTCGTATGGGAAAAATCTTACAGGTGTATTTATATAAGAAGTCAAACAAAATGCACAATTTTTAGGACAACCTCTTTCAACTTCAATAATATACGTATTAGGGAAGTAACTATTTTCAGTTAAAATTGGTGTTGAAGTGCATTTATTATGATTAGAGGTTACTTTTTTAACTTTGTAACCTTCTTGCTTAAAAGCAGGAATATAAACACCTTCAATATCTTTTATAAGATTTAATTTTTCAAGTTTTGTTTTGTTATTATTGTCTTTCAAAATTTCAAAAATTTCTTGAATATGGCTTTCTGCATCTCCAATCATAATAAAATCAAAAAACTTGCTATAAGGTTCTGGATTAGATGTTAAAACAGGTCCTCCACCACAAATTAAAGGTTGTGTTTCATCACGTTCTTCCATTAAAAATGGAACATTATATTTTTCCATTATTTGAAGCATTCCAAGATAATCCATTTCAAAAGAAAAAGAAAAAGTCATAACATCAACATCTTCTTTTTTTATTTGAGTTTTATCGGTATCAGTAAAAATACGTTCTGCAAATACTCCATCAATACAATCAATGTGTTTAAAAACGGTTAAAAACCCTAAAGATGACATTCCAAAATTATACACGGCAGGAAAACAGCACCATACATTTAATTGTGTTTTTTCTGTTTTATTTGTCGTGTATAAGTATCTTTCCGCCATTATTTTTCTTCTTGATTTTTGTTTATGGTTTTTAAATAGATTTCATCAAACAAAGTAATAATTAAAGCTGCAATAGCAGGTGATAAAATTACACCAACAACACCTAAAAATTGTGCTGAAATTAAAAAAGCGAATATTATTATAATTGGATGTAATTTTAAAAATTTACCAAAAACTAATGGTCTTAGGAAGTAATTTTCTGCCCATTGAACCAATAAATATACTAAACAAGTTAAAATAATAGCAACCCAACCTAACTGCGAAGCACACAAAACACCAATTAAAAAGGCAGCAATAGGCCCTACAATCGGAATAATATCCAATATACCTGCAATCAAACCAATTAATACAGCATAAGGAACTTTTATAAGCATTAAACCAATAGATGTTAATATTGCAACGCCACTCATCAAAAGTATTTGTGCAACTATATAACCACCAACTTTTTCTTCGATATTTTCGTATACTGTTCTTGCTCTTGGTTTTAATCTTGGTGGAAATAATGCAATTACGGCATTTCTAAGAATATTTTTTTCACATAAAGCATAAAATACAATTACGCCTAAAGTAACTAAAATAGCTATTCCACCGAAGAATGAAACAGTAAAATCAAAAGATTTATTTAAAATATTTGAGGTTATTTCTGTTGAACTACTAATTAATGAATCAAAATTAATAAGCTCTAATAATGGTTTGCCCATTAAAGTTTTGCTATTTAAATATGCCATAATTTTATCTAACAAATCAGGCAGATTACTTAACAACTGATTAATTTCTTGCCCTGCAATTATTACAACAGGAACTAAGAAAAGTAAAACACCAAGTAAGGAAGCTAAAATAACAATTGTTGCAGCCATTGTTCTTGACATTCGATTGTTTTCACTTAATTTATCAACTGCAGGAGTGAAAGAACAAGTTAAAACAAATGCTGCAAAAGCAAGTAGTGCAATACTTTTCATTTGCATAATTGTTATAAGTAAAAATATTGCCATAATAGCAAAAATCAAATTTTTTAAATTTTCGTGTTTATTCCAAAACATTATTAGCTCCTTATTTGCATTGATTATATCATATATGCAGATAATGCGCCTACCATTAATGATTTAAAATTGGCTAATTATAGGAAAAATATCTATCAAAATCTACGTCATCAAAATTACATAAAAGTCTATAGACTTCATCTTCTTCGTCCATTTTTTGAGATTTAAATTCATCGAATTTCCATAATTTAGGGTTAATTCCGTAAACTCTTATGATTTCTTTATCTAATAAAATTTTTAGTTTTTTCTTAACTTTATCCAACGGCATTTCAAGTGATTTGGCTAATTCCACAGCAGAAATTCCTTCGGGTCTTGAACACTTCTCCGGAGTTAAAAACATAAGCTCTAAGCCTACTCTTCTTAAATCTATTTCTTCTTGTGTTTCCATATCTGCGCGTTTTCCATGAACATGTTCGACACTTTTTTTAAAAACTTTAGAATTTTTTTTATTTTTATATCAATATTGTACAATTATTACAAATTTTTTGGAAATTTTTCTATAAAAATACAGTATTTATAGGGTTAAAAATTTAAGCCATATTGTATAATGCTACTAAGGGAAACTATATAGAAATGCTTAACGGTTTAAATCAACCGGTTAGTTTTTATAATAAAAATACCGGTAATAATGTAAATACTGTTATTAATGAAGAAAATACATATTCTTCTAACTTTTTTGTTTCCGATATGAAATTAAAAGAAGCATCTAAAACAACAAATCCAACAACCAAAAAAAGAAAGAAAAACAAAAGATTAAATTTATTGGATAGTGAATATTTGCCAGAAGATGCACTTGATGAAGCTATTGAAAAAGATAGCGAAAATAACTTTTTTAAACAAAAAGAAAACGTTTTTAATAAAGCATTTAAATATATTTTTACTTCAATTCCTTTGATAAATTATTTTTATTTAAGAAACAAATCAAAAGAAATAAAAAAAGCTGTAGAAAAATTAAACGATTTAAGTCAAGACGTAGATGATTTAATAACTTCGCCAATTCCTTATGGTGAAAGCAAAAATACATATACCGATATTGCAAAAAATTTAAATGATGTTGCCTCTTTAATAAGCGAATCAAATAAAAATTTCCAATAAAAAAGCCTCTTTAAAAGAGGCTTTTAGTTTATTAAATTAATTTTAATTTTCGCTGTCTTGAAATTCCTTTTCGCTCGAAACAGTCGTTCGTTCGCTGTCGCTGTCCTCACTATGTTTCTCGCTTACCGGATTTTATCCGTCCGGAATTTCGCTACTGATCGTACTCTTTTTCAAAACCAAACAATGCGCTTACTGATTCACCATCATGAATTCTTGAAATAGCTTCACCAAGTAATGGTGCTACACTTAATTGTTTAATTTTTTCCGGTAAGAAGTTTTGATTCAATGGAATTGTGTTAGTAACAACAACTTCTTTAATAGGTGCTTTTTCAAGTCTTTCTAAAGCAGGACCAGAGAATACTGGGTGAGTAGCACAAACATAAACATCTTTAGCACCTTTGTCTTTCAACAATTGAGCCGCGCCACAAATTGTACCTGCAGTATCAATAATATCATCAAACATAATACATGTTTTATTTGTGATATCACCGATAATATTAACAGCAATAGCTTCGTTATGACGGTTTCTTCTTTTATCGATAATAGCCATTGGAGTATCCATTTGTTTTGCTAAATATCTTGAACGAGAAACACCACCCATATCAGGGCTTACTACTACTAAATCATCATTTGGAATATTTAGCTTTTTCAAGTAATCAACAATAACAGATGTTGAATAGATATGGTCAACTAAGATATTAAAGAAACCTTGAATTTGACCTGTATGTAAGTCCATAGCTAAGATTCTATC
>JAZSQW010000109.1:0-10292 GCA_045538205.1 Candidatus Avigastranaerophilus sp.
ATTTTTTAGAAAAAATTTTGCTTGACTTTTGAGTATGCTCTTAATAATATATAGTAGTTGACAGCCTAATGGGGCGTCGCCAAGTGGTAAGGCACCTGGTTTTGGTCCAGGCATCTCGGAGGTTCGAATCCTTCCGCCCCAGAATAATAAATAAGACCTACGCAAGTGGGTCTTTTTTATTATTCTTTTTGTGTGCGGTGGACGAGAACCGTAGGTGAGAATCGTGCGAGTAAGCAGAGGCTGAAGTGGCGGAGATGATGAATCTTCGACACGAAACGCCGTTTATCGCGAACGAGCAAGACACTTCCGCCCTTGATTTTAAAAACAAAGAAATTACAATAAACTAATAAAAAGTTTAAATTTTATCAACTAAGATATTCCCAGAAATTGTTCCGGATTTTGATTTTAAGTAGGCATCAGATAATTCTTTAACGTCTGACATATATACACAGCCTTTTTTATCAGTATTCTTTATGAAAGATTCCACAATTTCTTTTGGATATTTAAATTCGCCTCTTCTAAGCATATTTGAAGTATTTATAAATTTACGAAGATTTCCAACATCTGACCTTTTTCCTTCAAGCATATCTACATAAAGGCTTTTCCCTTTTAGGATTTCTTGTGCTTTTTTGTAATTTTCTTCGCTTATATTTATATGTGTTTTTTCGCCTGCTGTTATTTGGCGTAATGTTTCAAAAATATCTTGAACAAAGTCTACATTTTTTATTTTTGAAATATCTGGTGTTAAAACTTTTAGTGCTTTAAGAGCTTCTGGTGATAAAATGTAATATGAACGATTTGAATAAAAAGTTCCATCTTCAAGTTCGAATTTTTTAATTAAATTTTCATCCGTTGTTTTTTCTACAATGGCGTGAATTTTCATTAAATTATCATTAGGGTTTTCTTCCAATTTAAAAAGCCCAACATTTGGAACACTTTCTCTATTTACTTTGAACGCTGTTAGAAGTGCAGCAACGTCATTTCTGTTTTCATAAGAATGTAAAAACTTTTGAAAATCAATGTCGCTTATTGAATCTGAATAACCAACAAAAACAGGTTTGTCAACGGATAAAGTACCGTCTTGAAGTGAGGTTAAGAAAGAATATGCATTGCCTCTTCCAGTTTCTTCTTCAATAAATGTTCTTTGAGAAGAAGAATTTAGCATATTTGGTGCGACAAAGGAACCCATTGAAAATTCAATTAAAGTCATATTTTGACTTTTGTCATTATATGATTTTATTGGTACTGGAATTGATGGTTTTGGTGTATCAATTGTATAATTTGATTTTTTGTCAAATTTAATTTTATGGGTATTAGACCTTGTTCCTTTACCTCCAGCTGGAATGAAAACATTGTAGTCCTGCTTTGGACTATATGGACTTTTTCGTCCTTCAAAATATTTTATATTTCCTAAATTCCAAAAATTATTAATTGATTCAATAACCTTTGAACTTTGTTGGTCCTTTGACATTGATACATAAAGGTTTCCTTCAAATGAAGGGTCAAAATGATTCACTTGTGGTAATTCAACTTGTAAATCTCTTGTTGTGAATTTAGAAGTTTCACACATGCGATACAAAAGACCATTTTGTGTTTGTATAAAAACAGCAAGTCCTGATGAGCCTGTCATTGCCATAATCTTTTCGTTACAATCTTTATTGCGTTTAATTTGCGCAACAACATTGCCTTTATTGTCTTTAATCTCTTGTGATATTTTGCCATTTTCCAATTCGGTTGAAGTTACACTTAAAGTGTTTTCAACAGATATTTTTTCATCTTCAAATGGCACTACAATTTTTGTGTTTATGTCATTTAAATTTGCAACACGTGGTGCGTTTTTATATAAATAAGAATTATCAGCGCCAGAAAAAGAAGACACATTGACTTTTAAGGGTGTATTTCTGTAATAATTTTTTAAGTTAATTGAATTGATTTTCATAAAACTTACTTTCCCATATCTTCAAAACATAAAAAAAATTTTTTTTGCTTTTTTTTAATAGCAAATTTTTTTTTTATAAGTTTTTCAATTGAAGTGTAGGGTGTAGGTATATATGAAATTAAATTCGTTGAAATCTGTAATATCTTTTAGTGGCTTTAAAAATCAGGAGCCTGCTTTATTAAGTACCGAAACCATTGCCAATAATGAGCAAAATATTGTTTCATCTGATGTAATAATTTCAAATTTAAATAAAGCTCTTATCGAAATTGCCAAAAAGAAAGAAACTTTACCTGCCGAAATTTTATGTAAAGAGCCAGAATCTAAATTTTCTGGTGAAATTAATGGTTTTAAAGTTTATACGACCCCTAACAAAATTTTGCGACAAAATGAATTTGGTGAAATAACATTAAGAGAAGGTGAAATAGCGCCAATAAAAGTGATAACTGAAGATAATGTAGAAAAAACAGTGAATGGTATACAATTGGGAAAAACTGCACATTATGATGTTTATGAAACTCTTGGTGGTGAAATTTTAAAAATAAACACAGAAACAAGAAAGCTTGCTTCTAAAATGGAAACAACATTTGAATTTGCGCACGATATTAAAAAAGAAACAAAATATACTATATACACTCAACAAGGACCAAGAGAATATAACATTGAAGATTGGTGTCCACTTGAAGAGTCAAAATCAGATATTATGAATATCATGGAAAATACAGTTGTAGCACTTGAGTTCTTTAATGAATTAGGTGTTCAGGATGAAAATTTATCTGATGCAATAAGACTTGGTTTTTTTGGTCATCTTGTTCAAATGGCAAAAAAAGGCGAAGTAAATGCTGATATTATTCGTGCATACAATACAGTAAGTGATAAATACCACGCACTTTCTGAAGAAAGTTTTTCAAAACATGTTAAAAAACTCAAGAATGAATATTTTAAACGTCTTTCTGAAACAGGGTATTACATAAATAATAATGAAAGAGTGGAAGCATTTCTTGAAGTATTTGAAAAAAATCCTGAATTTTTGGGGATTAAGTCAAAAAATGGTGTAAATGAATTTGAAAATTTAATTCATTCTAAAAATAAAGTTCAATATACTTATACAACTGGTGAAAGAAAAGGTCAAATAGTTGATTCTGATAAATTACGAAGTAATTTGTGTGATGATTTAAATAAATATTTTGAATCACAATCATCTGATTTTCAAACAATAAGAAATGAGCTTGGTGAATTTGGTATTACACCTGTTATAAGAAAGAAAAAAATCATAGGTTTTGAAGGGATGATGGATGTTTCAAGAGCAAGAAGTTTAAAACATCCATATCTAAAAGAAATTTTGGGCGATTTCTATTTCGCAGAAGTTAAAATGCAAAATGCGAGTGATGACTTAAATAATACCTTAAATCAGATTTTAAAAGCTTATCCTGAATTAAAATCAAATGTTGGGGAATATCAAGAGGGGCATTCAACAACAATTGATACGCATACATTCTATACATTGTCAAAAGTAATAAATGATGAAAAATTTGAAAATTTAACAACAAAAATGCAAAAAGTAATGACTCATTTAGCTCTTTTGCATGATTGTGCAAGTGAAGAAAATTGTAAAAATCATCATCATACTAAAACAGGCTTTACATATGCGAATAATATTTTAAAGGGTTTGCAACTAAATGGAGCGAATTTAACAGATGACGAAATCGATCTTATTGGCAAAATGATTTACTATCACGAGTGGTTTGTAAGTTCTATTGCACAAAATTCAAAAATAGAACCAAATAAGGCAAATGCTATTATTAGTTTCTTAATAAGTAAAGATTCTAAACTTCAAGTTGATGGTGAAAAAGTTAGTGCTAAAGATATTTCAAATATGCTTAATATCTTTGCTGATGCTGATATTACAAGAAATAATAAACAATTAAGAGGCAGATTTGAAAAATATTTGAATTTTTATCATGAAAAATTTGATAAAGCTTATGATTCTTACAAGTATTCGACATTAAGACAAGCGAGTCCAGAATACAATTTTGATGATTCTGAAAAATTCAAAAAAGTTTTAGTAGACGATACTGAGTTTTATATAGTTATAGACGAAAATCAACCTCTTGCTGCTCATATGACTCGTGATATGAATACTATGTTAGGCTTGGTTAATGCTGATTATAGTGATATTCAATCTGCTTCCATTATTACTTCAAAAGATAATGGGACGGCTTGGGGCTTAAACTATGGTTTCTTGTTGAAATATGAAGATACTGATGTGTTTTTAGAATCTTCTCGGGATTTAGACAGTGGTTATAATAAAAATATATTTACTTCTGTAACTGATAAACACCCAGAAAATGTTAGAGACACAATGGAAGTTGCACTTTCTCTTGATATAGGAGATAGCGAAAATAATTTTGCAAAATTAAAGAAAAATGCTGAAAAATTAGGTGTGTATAATCAAGAAGTCTACAATAATTTATCAGAAATGAAAAAAATAGAATTATTGGGTAGACTTATAGAAAAATCAAATATATCAACAGAAACTGCCAATAAAGCACTTAAAAATAAACTTGATGAAAGAAATAGAAATCAAAATGAATTATTAATCAACAATCCAAAGATTGCTGGTGTTGTAATAAGAGGAAGTGAAGAAGGCTTTGAGGCAGATATTGATAGATTATCTCATATTATAAAATTTGCAAACAATAAAGGCTTTAAAATCGTTTACTTGCCAAGAGTAATTTAAGTTTTATAGCAATTCATATAAAATCTTTGTTTTTATAAATTTTAGGCAAATTTTCTTTTGTTCGGTTTTCTATCTTTGTAAGTAAAGGTATAAAATGCAAATTAATATTGTTCCTTTTAATAAAATTCTTGTAAAACAGATAAATTGCACTAATGTGCAAAATCTTTCTATGCAGGGTGATAGCGTGTCTTTTTCAGGTAAAGTTAAAAATAATAGTGGCAAAATACCATTTAGATTGCGCTCTAAATATCAAGATGATTTTCATTCTTCTGCCTTGAATTTATATATGCGTAAGTATCTTGATTTAAAAAATCAAGGTTTAACAGGTGAAGAATTTTTACAGGCTTTTGTTGGTGATAAAAAACTTTCTGAAAAAGAAAAGGCAGAAGTTAAAATTACAATTGATGTAATTGGAAAAAATATTGAAAAGCTTGATTCTTCTTTTGAAGAAATAATTCCTTCTTTGAAATCAGCGACATATTACAGAGGTATTTTTAATCCTGAACAGAAAAAAGTTATTGATATAGTAAAAAATGCAAAAGTTGGAGATATTATTCAGCCTGATTTTGGTTATTCTTTTTTATCTCCTAATCGTAAAGAAGCAGAATTATATTCAAGAAGTACAAGGGGTTTTTGTTCTCCTGATACATCTGTTTTGATGAAAGTTAATGTACCAAAAGGTGTTCCTATTGCAAGAGATTTGGGATTTAAAACAACTTTGTTTGGTAATAATATTGTTTTGCCTCGTGGGGTAAGATATAGAGTTTTAGATAATAAAATAGAAAATAATAAAAATTATATTACCTTAGAGTATCTTGATTGCGCTATGGATAGAGAAGAATAGATAATTATTTATTCTTTTGTTTATTTTCTTTACAAAAGTGGTTTTAAATAGCAAAAAATATTTTTTTTGATTATTATAGATATAGCTTTTGTGTAAGGAGAGAAATATGAATATTACGAGATTAGGTGCTAATTTATTAGCAAAAAGTGTGTCTTCTGTGTCTTTTCAAGGTAAAGAAGATAAGCATGTTTCAAAACCAAGTTTTGATTCAGTTGCAATTTCTAAAGCAGAAAAAAGAAATTTAGATCATGACTGTAAAAAATGTATTACTGCTGCAAATAGTTTAAGTACTTCTACATCAGGTCACCGTGCTATATATGGTTCTGAATTATTTGATAAAGATGTTGTAGAAGCATTAACTATGGGTGTTGCTGATTATGCTAAAGAACAAGCAGCAATTAAAGGTAAAAAACGTCCTGTTGTTATGGTTGGTGGTGATACTCGTCAAGCAACAAGAGAGTCTATTCCTGTAATTATTAAAAGATTACAAGAATCTGATGTTGATGTTTATCATATTGAAGAACCTGTAGCTACTCCAGTTTTAGCTTTAATGGCTGAAAAAAATCCTGATGAAATTGATTTGTCTATATTAATGACAGCAAGTCATAACCCTTGGGAATATGGTGGTTATAACTTAGTAACTTCTGATGGTGCTATCGCTCCTGCTCCTGTTACTAAAAAAATTGCAGAAAATGTAAAAGAAACTTCAGATAAAGGCTATTTCTATGCCGTAAAACCTGAAAACTTTACTCCAGTTAAAAGTATAAACCCATATTCTTTATACAAAGATCAAATTGAAAAATTAGATTTAATTGATTTTGATGCTATTAAAGATTCAGGTCTTAAAATTTACTATGATTCTTTAAGTGGTACAGGTCAATATGTTGTGCCAAAATTGATGGATGATTTTGGTGTTGATATTACTGAAATAAGAACAAAAGCAGAAGATATTGAAGGTCCAGATCCAGTTGAAAAGAATTTAGCAGTTTTAAAGAAAGAAGTTCTTGAAGATGATTCTACTTTAAAAATTGGTTTATCAAATGATGGAGACTCTGATAGATTTGGTGTAATGGATTCTGATGGTACTTTCTTAACTCCAAACGAAGTTATTTTCTTAACTGCTTACCACTTGCATAAAAACAAAGGCATTGATGGTTCTATTGTTAGAAGCCAAGTTACTACATCATTATTAGATGATTATGCAAATGCAAATGGATTAGAAACTGTTGTAACTCCTGTAGGTTTTAAATTCTTAGCAGAAGAAATTATTAATGCAAGAGAAAATGGTTCAGATGCTATTGTTGCAGGTGAAGAATCAGGTGGTTTAACAGTTGCTGGTCATATTCCTGAAAAAGATGGTATTATTGCTATCTTATTAATGGCTGATTTAATGGCTGCAGAAAAGAAACCTTTAAAACAAATCTATAACGATGCTTTAGCAGAAATGGGATTACACTTCTCTTTACATACTATCGCTAAAAAGTTTGATTCTGATGAAGATAAAAACAAAGTAATGGATAGAATGGAAACTGTATATGATAATGCCGTAAATAAGGGTGAAACAGAATTCTTACCTGGATTTATAATTGATGCAGAAAAATGTGCAGAACATAGAGAAAAAATGATTGGTTATAAAGGTAATTCTGATGGTGTTAAATTATTCTTTACTAATGGTTCACAATTAACTGTTAGAAAGAGTGGTACTGAGCCAAAAATCAGAGTTTATATTGAAGCAAAAGGTGATACCGAAGAAGTTGCAAACGAAAATTGTGCAACATTAGTATCTCAAGTTGATGAAATTTTAACAGTATAAGTAAGGATATTGAATGAATATTATAGCCACCATAATGGTGGCTTTTTTTTGCGAATTTTCTGTAGGCTGAAACGAAGTGAAATGCCGAAGTAACAAAAACAAAGTGAGTGACAGTGATAACGAAACGAACACTTGTTTTTGTGAAAGAAAATTCAAGAAGCGAATTTTTTGTAGGCTGAAACGAAGTGGAACGCTGAAGTTGCGCCGAAATAATTAACAACAGTTTATGTTGGTTGCAGCTATATTAATTTTTGTTAATTTTTTGTTCAAAATTCTAAAGTCTCAAGGGTTTTGAGCCGATAAGAACTTTAAGGTATTTGAATTTACACGAGGCTTGAAATATATGAAAATTAAGAATTTATTGTGCGCAGCAGCTGCTGCATCTGTGTTTGCGTTCCCTTCTGTAGTTGGTGCAGAAGTGCAAAAAGCATATACTTTAACACCTGTTGATGTAAAAAAAGATACATCAATTACTTTGTATGAATTTGATAAAACAACAGGTACATTAAAAAAGGTTTATAACGAATTAACATTAAATAAAACAACATACGGCAGTGGTTCAGCCTCAACTACTGTCGATGTTGTTGTTCCTAATAATAAAACTCAAACAATCACAGTTAACTATGATGTTGATAAAAATGTTCCTCAAGACATTAGTTCTTTAACAGAAACGACTGTTGAAAAAACTTTAGTAAATTTAGCTACTTCTACAAATGATGGTGTTTTAAAAGCTGTTGGAACAGCTTCTGCAAAAAAAGAATTTGATAAAATAAATGTTGATGTAATAGGAACAACAAATACAACTTTAGATGGTTCTGCAGAAGGCTTAGTTTCTTTATCAAATACGAATGTTAATGGATTAAATGCTGATTTTGTTTCTAATAAATTAATTTCAGGTAATTCTAATTATATAAGATATATTTCAGGTTCAGTTTTATCATTATTTGATTCATCATTAGAAAATGTAAATTCTAATATTATTGATAATACAATATTTTTAAAAACTTCTTTAAATGGTGTTGAAATTAATGGTGGCTTTTTATTTAATACAAGTACAATAAAAGAAATAAATGGTAGTTATATTGGAAACACAATTTTAGCAGAAACGGAATCTCCTTTTGTTTCTGTTTATGGTGGTGTTATTACTAATAGAGGAACAATTGAAACTATTAATGGTGATTTTATTGGCAATACAATTAATGTTGGTAGTGTAAATGGTGGTGTTATTGCAAATGGTTTGTTTAGACACCCAAACACTACTGTTGTAGGTAAAATTGGTAATATAGAAGGTAATTTTATTGCAAATAAAATTGATGTAGAAGGTTCTGTTTATGGTGGTATAATTTTAAATTCTAAAAATTCTACGATTGATAATATTACTGGTAAATTTTTTGATAATAGTGTAACTGTAAATAGTTCTGATTCGGCATATATACATGGTGGCGTTATTAATATTGGTGATGGCGCAAAAGTTGGCAATATATCTGGTGATTTTATAAACAATTCTTATAGCGCGAGTGGAAAATCTTATTATACTAAAGTGTATGGTGGTGCAATTTATGCATCTGGTTCAAATGCAACAAATGAACCAACAATTGGTTCTATTTCTGGTAACTTTATAGGTAATAGTTTATATGCTTATTCTACAGCTACAGATGAAAGAGCAACTGCTCAAGGTGGTGCAATTTATTTAGATAGTGTAGGAATTCAAAGTTTAGATGGTATTTTTGAAAATAATAGTGTTACAGCTGTTTCTGATGGTTATATTGCTCAAGCATATGGTGGTGCTATTTGTATTTTTTATGTTGACGATCCGATAACTCTTACAAATGATTTTAAAAATAATTCAGCAATCGCGAAAACTTCAAGCTTAAATTATTCTGCATCTGCTTCTGGTGGTGCCATTTATAATGCAAAAGGGGTGTTAAATTTAAGTGGTAATTTTATTAATAATTCAGTAACTGCAACATCTTCTTATGCTCAAGGTGGTGCTATTTATAATACTGGTACTATTAATCTTAATGCATTAGAAAAAGATATCGAATTTTCAGGTAATACTGCAAATGGTGTTAGCAACGCTATTTATAATATGGGTACTATTAATTTTAATTCGGCTAATGGTCATAAGATATATATGAATGATGGCATTGCTGGTGGAAATTTATATTATTGTCTTTTAAATATTAATGGTGATAATTATTTAAATAATGTTATTCAAGGTAATATTGTTAACTTGAATAGTGGCACTTTAGAGTTGGGAGAAAATGCTAATTTTACTGGTTATAGTAGTGGAACTCAACTTGTTTTTAATCAAGGTGGTACATTAGATGTTCTTGATGGTGTAATTAGAGAATATACAACACAACGTATTACTGGTAATAATGGTAATTTAAAGCTTGATATTGATTTATCTTCAAATACATCTGATAAATTTTATAATTCATATTCAACAGGAACAATTAATTTATCTGAAATCAACGTATTAAATCCTGTGGCGGGGGAAGGTAGAATACGAATAATTACGGATGCGGAAGGAGCATATGGTGGTAATCAAATTTCTTTTGGTGATATAAATGTTTATACAAATGCTGGTAAAATTCATTTTGAAAATGCTGGTTCAGGATACTTGTATTATGATACTCTTGATAGAGAAGCTTATAATTTCCAAAATGTAGTTAAATTTGTTGATGGCGATAGAATTTATTCTGCAAGCCAAGATGAGACAATTATAAGAAATTTAGAAACAATGGCAGGTACATCATTAGTTGTTAATGGTAATGGTTATACTGTTGATGGTAATGGATTCCATGGTATTGATGTTGAAAATGGTCAAACTTTATCTTTAAATAATATTGTTGTAAAAAACTTCCAAGCTGATTCAAATAAAGCAACTAGTAGTTATACAGCTCTTAATGGTGGATTTATATATAATAATGGAACAATAGAAAACCTCTCTGGT
>JAZSQW010000132.1:0-3101 GCA_045538205.1 Candidatus Avigastranaerophilus sp.
ATACCTGCTTCGTTTGAGAATAAACCTCTTTTTGCACCTTGACTTAATGCAGTTTTAAATGCTAACCAAAAACCACCACCAAGTATAGCTTGTGGTGAAAAAGCATATTTGAAAATCAAACCAAATGTTTCAGGTATGTAATTTATGCGAGCAATAAATATAATCAAACAACCAATTATAAAAAATAATGCCATAATCGGAACTAATTTTTCAGTAACTTTCGCAAGCCTTTTAACACCACCAATAAATATAGATGCAGACAATATAAGAACTATCAACCCCATAATCCATGGTTGGATACCAAAAGCTGTATTCATACAGTTAGCAATAGAGTTTGATTGAACCATACACCCCATAAATCCTAAAGCTAATGTAATTGCAATAGCAAAAAAGCCTGCCATAAACTTGCCTAATTTACCATTGAATGCAGTAGTAATGTAATAAACAGGTCCACCTTTTATTTCACCATTCTCATCAACTTTTCTTGTTTTTATAGCCAATGTAGCTTCGGCGTATATTGTTGCCATTCCAAAGAAAGCAATAACCCACATCCAAAATATTGCACCAGGACCACCTATTAATATAGCACCGGAAGCACCAACTATGTTACCTGTACCAACTTGTGCTGCAACAGAAGTTGCTAAGGCTTGAAAAGATGTCATATCTCCGTGATGATCTTTATCAAAAACGTGAACATCACCAAACATTTTGCGAAGCCCTTCACCAAAACAACGAACTTGAACAAATTTTGTTTTAATAGAAAACCAAATACCAACCCCAACAAGCAAAAATACCAAAATATAATTTGATAAATACTCGTTGAATTGAGCAACTAATGGATATAATACTTTTTCTATTGTTCCTATCACTATTGAGTTTTCTCTCTATTCAATTCCGTAATTGTAGATATTAAAACAATCTTAGCAGAAACATAGATATAAAAAAAGAAAAAGTATAAGTTTAATTAATTATTGAAAAATTTTTTCATAAAAATAGCAAAAAATTTTTTTACAGTATTTATATATTTAGATAATATTATTAAATAATTTCTGAAAGGATATATGTATGATTCAAAAAATCAATGTTGCTCAAATTCAAAATCAAGCTATGAACAAAAGCCAAAAAGAAACTCCTATTACTGATTCAGTAAAAGTAAAAGGAAATTTTACAAGTTTTTCAAAAGAAGCATGTAATGCACTAAAAGCTCAAATATCATTTGCAGGTTCTAAAAACGAAGCTACAAACGGCATTGAAGTTGGCACAGTAGAAAATGAGCAAAGTATTAAAGCACGTTTTACAGGTGAAAATAGAGTTCCTGACAAATTTATTTTTGCAGGCAATAAATACAATATCGTTTCAGAACCAATTGAAAACGGAAGATCAATTAAAATATTAAATAAAGATGGTAAATCAATTATCACTGGTAAAATTTCAAATAATTTAGACCCTAATACACAAATTGAATTTAATGTAGCAAAACACGCTCCTGAAATCAAAATTATAAAAGGTGATAGTACAATTCAATTATTTGAAGGTTCTTCTATTGAAAGTACAAAAGGCGAATTTCAATTCAAATATCCAGGAAAATTCTCATATTTTGATAAACAAGAAAATAAAGTAGCAAGCGACGAGATTTCATTCAAAGGTAATTATGCATCATTATTATGTAAAAAAGATGCTTCAGTAAAAGCAATTAATGATGCTAAAGATGTTCCATTTGTAGTAAAAGGCAAAGAATATGAACAAATGGCAAAGGACGAACCTTCAGTTGTTACATTAACAGGTGGTTTTGGTACACGTTTTGCTAATATGACTGATAAAGATAGCAACAAACCTTCTTTTGTAATGCCAAATGGTCAATCATTAGCTGGTGCAGCATTTGATTTAGCAAAAAATGGTCAAGCTTTAGAATCATTGGAATCAATTACATATTTAAACCAAATTAATGAAGCAAACCCAGGTTTATCAACTAATTTAGTTAAAAAAGGCGATACAGTTTTAGATATGCCAGCATTTGCATCAGATGGTGGAGCAGTAATTAATTCAATTTTAGAAGGAAACATTCCAAAAGATAAACCACTTGTAATTTTAAATGCTGATACAATTACAAATATTGATATTTCACAAACATACAACAAATTAAAAACACTTAAAAATGCAGCATTAGTTATTCCTTGTTATCCAGTATCAGAAACAAGAGCTAAATCATTCGGCTTAATGGAAGCTGGAGAATCAGCAGATAAAGAAGGAAGCACAGAATTAATTAGCTTCAATGAAAAACCAAAAAATCCTGCTGAAGATGCAAAAGGTGCAATGATAAAAGGTGAATATGTTAATGGTGAACAAGCATACAGAGGCAACCCAGGTATTTACTTATTTAACGACGCTGTTCTACAAAATTTAGAGATGGTTCTTAAAACAGCTTCTGAAATTGCGCTTGAAAAGAAACAAAAACAAGCAAAGGAAGCTGGCAAAGAAATTCCAACATCTTTAGGTGCAGGTGAATTTAGTGCTTCAACATTCTTAGGAAATGCTTTTGTTCCTGCAGTTGTTAAACTTTGCCAAGAAGGCAAATTAAAAGATAAAAACGGAAACGAAATGAAAACTTACATTGTTCCAATGACAACAACAACAGGCGAACAAGCAGTTTGGGACGACGTTGGATCTGCAGAAGCTTTTGTAAGAAACTGTCAAGATATTGCATATGAAACTGAAAGCAAAGGTACTTCAGGAGAAAATAAATACTATGGCATTAGAGGTCTTGAAGACTTTAGAAAAAGTGCAATTATTGAAGACGGCGTAATTTTCGCATCCCCTACTGACAAAGAAAACTTTGAAGAGAAACATGCAAAAGATTACACAATTAAAGGTAACGTATTCATTAGAAGCGGAAACTAACAAAACTAATAATAACAAACAAAAAAGACTCCTTTTTTAAAGGGTCTTTTTTGTTATGAATATTAACATTCAAGATATTTTTTTATTTTATCTAAATTTTTAATACAATCATCAACACCTAATTGGTGCATTGCTTTTAGCTTTTTGCAATCTTTTTCTACTCTTGATATTTTTAAATTTTTAGATGGACGAAGAACTAATAT
>JAZSQW010000013.1:0-9255 GCA_045538205.1 Candidatus Avigastranaerophilus sp.
TTTATTAAAGACAATAAAAGCTATATACAATTCATCTGAACCTGGTAAGGCTGAAAATTTAAGTGCTTTCGGTACTATGTTTGATGATGTTATTCAAAGAATTCAACAAAATGGTTTGATGATAAGAGCTATTGAATATCAAATGAATCCAGAGCTTGATCCTGTTGTTGTTAACTTCTCAAAAGATTATAATGTTTGCGCATTGAAGTTCTTCTTAGTTGGATCTTATGCTCAACTTAAAACATTATTAGACGAATTAAATACAACATTCCCTTATTTGGTTGGTATTTCAAAAACAAACGTTATTGTATATCAAGATAATACAGATTATATTTTAGCTGATATTGCAATTACATTGTATTCAAAAAAAGCAACAAATAATTAATTTATTTATTTAATTTGAAAAGAACATTTAGTGCATTGTGCCTTCGGGTGCAATGCAATTTTATCTTCTAAATCTAATAGACGTACAACTCTTGTTTGTAATTTAGATGAACAAATAGGACATCTTAAATTATCTGTTTCTCCGTCTAATATTGCTTGTTTTGTCATTCTTATATAATTTTCAGAAATATTATCATATGGGTCTAAGAGAATTCTTTCGTATTCTTTTATGTCTGCAGGTAATAATTTTAAACCTTTAGCTAATTTTTGACGAATAGTAGCAGGTAAGAATAAATCCTTACCTGCTTCAATATCTTCAATTTGTTCAACAGTTAAACCAGTCTTTTTAGATAAACCAATTACAGAAAGCCCAGCTTTCTCACGATTTTCTCTAATGTATTCAGATAAAGACTTGTTTTGTTCTGTCATATTATGCCTCAATTGCTTTATTCTTTTTAGATTCTTCTATATCGTGCCATAGTGAAATCATAGAGTTGGCAAAGAATATACTTGAGTATGTACCAATTAACACACCTATTATCATTACAAGAATAAAGTCTTTTGTTGTTACTCCACCTAAGAAATATAATGCACCTAAAGCTAATAATGTTGTTACAGATGTATTTATACTTCTTGTTAAAGTTTGATTTACAGAAGCATTAATAATTTCATTATATGTAGCTTTTTTAGAATAGAATTTAAGATTTTCTCTAACTCTGTCAAATACTACGATAGTGTTATTTACACTATAACCAAGTACTGTAAGAATACCTGTTATAAATAAGCTATCAATTGTTACTCCACAAAATATACCAAGTATTGAAAATACACCCATTACAAATAATACATCGTGACATAACGCAAGAAACGCAACTACTGCAAAATCGAATTTAAATCTAACTGTTAAATAAATAACAATAACTAAAAGAGCTAAAGAAACAGCAATTACTGATTTAACAAATAATTGTTTACCTAATAAAGCTCCAACAGAATTTACTTGTACTAATTGTGATTCTGGATAGTCGGCAGAAATAACTTCTGTTACCCCGTCTATAACTTCGTTTTGACCATCTTCTGAAAACTTTGTTTTAATAGAGATAATATTTTTAATATTGCCCTCTTCGCCAACTGTTGTTGGTTTTAAAACTTGGATTATAGGGTTTTCGATATTATTGTTTTGAAGTTTAACTCTTAAGTCACCAATTTCTTTTACAGAAACATCTTTGTTAACTGAGTATTGAAGAATTGTACCACCTGTATAATCAATACCTACTGATAATGGTGCGTGATTAGGATTTGTTACAGAAGAATAAATCATTGCAACAATACCAGGTAATAAAAGTAATGATGTTATAAGTATCCATAACCATCTATATTTAACAACATTTATTAATTGTTTTGTGTTGAAAACACTGTATGACATTTTTCGATTCTCCTCTTATTAATCCAATACACCAAATTTAGCTTTTTCGCGTTTTGTTTCTGATGCTTCATAAGCTTCATTGATGTCACTTTCTTTTAATCCAAATAATGCAGGGTATTTTAATTGACCTGTACCAAAGATTAAGTGCATAAAGTTTTTAGTTACTGAGATTGCAGTAAACATACTGATAACAACACCAATTGCAAGTGTTAAAGCAAAACCTTTTACAATATTTGAACCTGCAAAGTATAAGATTAAACATATAATTATTGTTGACATATTAGAGTCAAAAATACTTGTGAATGCTCTATCAAAACCAGAATTAATTGCTGTAAATAAAGTTCTACCTGCTTTTAATTCTTCTTTTGTTCTTTCAAAAATCAATATGTTAGCATCAACTGCCATACCAATACTTAAAATGAAACCTGCAATACCTGCAAGAGTTAATGTTACAGGAACCATTTTGAAAATAGCGAATACTATTAAAGCATATATAATTAATGCAATGTTCGCGATAAGACCAGGAACTCTGTACCATACCAACATAAATACCATTACTAAAGCAATACCAATAGCTCCAGCTGTTTTACTTTTATCTAAGCTGTCTGCCCCTAAAGTTGGTCCAACTGTATTTTCTTCAACAATTTTAGCAGGAACAGGAAGAGCACCAGCATTTAATAAGTCAACTGTTTTCTTTGCATCTTCGTATTTAAAGTCACCTGTGATTTGAGCTGTTCCGCCTGTAATTTCTGTTTGTACAACAGGTTGAGAAACTAATTCGCCATTAAAATAGATTGCGATTGGTTTATGTATAAATTCTCTTGTTAATTTGGCAAATTTTGTAGCGCCTTTACCGTTAAATTCAAGGCTTACACTCCAATTACCATTAGCTTCAGTTGAAACCATTGCTTTATTTAAATCTTCACCTGTTAAGCCAGATGCTTCCCAGCCTTTCACGTCACCGTTAGCATCTAAAATTGGTTTTTTGAATTCTAATTCGGCTGTTTCACCAATAAATTCTCTTGCTAATTTAGGATCAGAAACGTTAGGAATTTCTATTAATAAACGAGTTTCGCCCATTTGTTGAACGTTTGTTTCAGAAACACCAAGCGCATTAACTCTGCTTTCAATTGCTGTTTTTAAACCGTCCATCATATCTGGAGTAATTTTTGCAATTGTTTCTGTTTTTTGTGCTTCAAGAACAATTCTTGAACCACCAACTAAGTCTAAACCTAATGGAATAGGTTTAAAAACGATAACCGCAATAGAACATAAAGCTAAAATGACTATCGCCCAAAATAAAATTATTTTATTTTTCATAAAATATCCCCTGTGTAATTACAAATACTCCTTAATTTTACCAAAAAAACTATTCGATAACATGAAATAATACATAATGTTGCAAAAATTTAAATGATAAAGGATTTAGCCAAATTAACTATATAAAATTTAAGAAACGTATTTTACAAAATTTAATATATATTTTCATGGTATCTAAAATGCTATAATGTTTTTAATGAGATTTAAAAAGAGGGATATATAATGGCAGTTAAAGAAGAAATGGTAAATATTTCAGAAGAAAGAAAAAAAGCCCTAAAAGTTGCTATTGATAAAATAGAAAAAGACTTTGGAAAAGGCTCTATTATGCGCTTAGGAGATAAACCTGCTGTTAATGTTGAAACAATTTCAACAGGTGCTTTGTCTTTAGACGTTGCTTTAGGTATTGGCGGTGTTCCAAGAGGTAGAATTATTGAAGTTTATGGTCCTGAAGCAAGTGGTAAAACAACATTGGCTCAGCATATAGTTGCTGAATGTCAAAAGAAAGGCGGAATTGCAGCATTTGTTGACGCAGAGCATGCTCTTGATCCTGAATACGCAAGAAATTTAGGTGTAAATGTTGATGAATTATTAATTTCTCAACCGGATACAGGTGAACAAGCTTTAGAAATTACTGAAGAATTAGTTCGTAGTGCAGCCGTTGATATTGTTGTTGTTGACTCTGTTGCAGCTTTAGTTCCTAAAGATGAAATTGAAGGTGCTATGGAAGATAAACAAATGGGTTTACAAGCTCGTTTGATGTCTAAAGCGCTTAGAAAATTAACAGGTATTGTAAGTAAAACAAATACAACAGTTATTTTTATCAACCAATTAAGACAAAAAATTGGTGTTATGTATGGTAACCCTGAAACAACAACAGGTGGTAATGCACTAAAATATTATGCAAGTATTAGACTTGATATTCGTAGAATTGAAACACTTAAAAAAGATGATAAAGAAATTGGTAATAGAGTAAAAGTTAAAATTGTTAAAAACAAAGTAGCTCCTCCATTTAGAGTTGCTGAGTTTGATATTATTTATGGAAAAGGTATTAGTAAACAAAGCTCTATTATCGATATGGCTGTAAATCTTGATATTATTAAAAAAGCAGGCGCTTGGTTTAGTTATAATGACGAAAAAATTGGTCAAGGTAGAGATAGGGTAAAAGAATTCTTTATAGAAAACCCTGAAATTGAAGCTGAGGTTGAAGAAAAAGTAAGAACAGCTTTAAAAGAAAGACAATAAATTAAAAAAGAGGAGTTAATAGCTCCTCTTTTTTTGTAAACATTTCTTATAATAACTTATTTTTTTAGCAATAAAATCATTTAGTATCCTTTATCATGTAAGAAAAGGAAATAAGTTTGATATCAATATCTTCTCCCTTGGTAAGTAAATATAATTCTATCAATATGGTACAAAGAAGTAGTGTGCCATCATTTCGTGCTGTTGATGTATCAGAATTGATTTTAAAGGGAGATAATGCATTAAATAGTAATAAACCCGAGGAAGCTGTTTTAGCATATAATCAGGCTAAACAACAAAATCCTAATGAATTAGAAACATATAAAAAATTAGGTAAAGCACTTGTTCAAACTAAAGATTATGAAGGTGCGATTAATGTTTATTCTGAGTATCTTGCGAAAAATGATAATGATGATGAAGTTTGGATTGAGTTAGGTGAAGCTCAAAGATTAAAGGGGCAATATCAACAGGCTGTGGCAAGTTTTGAAAAGGCTGCAAGTATTGATCCTAAAAATGACTTGGCTAATAGAAGTTTGCTTGAAACAAAAAATAATATTTTGAGTATTTATTCTCCTGCTCAAGCTATGAAACAAAAAGAAGAAGCTGCAGCAAAAAATTTGCATACAGCGCTTCAAATGGCTGTTTCGTATCTTTCTCCTGAGTATATGAAGGAATTTGCTGATGTAAAAATTATTTTCGGAAAAACAGCATCGATGGGCGGAACTGATAATATTGCTCAATATGAAGATTATATTAAAACTATGACTGTTTCTGAAAAGTATAAATATGCAGCTCCACAATTAATTGCGGCTTATCTTGTTCACGAAAGTATTCACGCTCATGATAAAGATCCTTATACTTCTGTGAGAGAAGAACAAGATGCTTATAAAATAGCAACAGAGTTTTGGATTAAAAATTCTAATGGAGTGCAAGATCCTGAAATGGATTATGCTGCAAGTCTTTATAAACAAGCACCATCGGTTTTGGCTGATAGAGTTGCTGAAATATACAAGCAACGTGATCCTGATATTGCAATGACATCTCCTAATCATCCACCACAAAAGAAAACTTTCTTTAGATTGCCTAAATCAAAAGCTGCAAGCCAACCTTTAAAACAATATCAGGTTATAGCTTAGGCCGAAAAATTGATGTTTTTATCCTTTTTCCTTATATCAACTTTTCCTTGTGAAAGGTCATATATTAGTTGCGTTGCATTTGCAACATAATTATCGTACCTTTTATCATCTATTTTTCCATCGGAAATAATTTCGTCTGTTTTCTTGAAATATGCTTCTAAACTTGCTTGGTGTAAGTGTTTATCTTCGTAGTACCATTCTAAGAAGCTTTTGTTAGATTTTTGTTCGTTGCAAGCTTTGTGCATAGCCATATAGTTGGTTAAGTCATCGTGGTTTTCTTCTATATCTCTTGCTAAAATGTGGTCTGTATTTGGCACAGAGAAACATAACATTCTTAAAGCAATATCTCTTGAATTCCAATCTTCTTGGAATTTATTTTTGCCAGAGTATTTAACTATCCAAGCTGAATTCATATCACTTGATGTTGGAAAACTTTTAGCTATGTCTTGTAATTTGTTGTATTTAGGGATGTGGCTAACTTTTACATCTCTTATTTCGTCAACTAATCTTTTTCTGCGGAAAGGTGATGTGCTCTTTTTCTGTTTAATGCTTTTTTCAAGTTCATTTAATTTTCTCAAAAGAACAGCTTTTTCTTTTTCAGGAAGACTTTTAGCTATTGATTTCATTAGTTTTGTTTTTTTAAGTTGAACTTTTTGTAATGCTGGTAATTTTGTGTCTCTTAAAGCAACAATTAATGTTCTTAAATCATTTGTTTCTTTTCCGTGTGAAAGAGTTTTTATTTCTTCAAAAACACTTTCTTCAACAGGACGCATATATTCTTTGTATTCTTCTAAAATTCCAAGATATTCTTCATTCTCCGCAGTATCTATTCTGTGATAAAATTCGGCATATTTTTCCTTCGGCATCATTATTTTTCCGCATGAAGGACAAGGAACATCATCAAATGTGTTTATTTTGAATTTACAAGGAATATCTATTAAATCTTGATAAAAGCTTGTATATGTTCGATCATCAGTAGATGGAATAGTGTAAAAATATTTGTTATATAAAGCTTTTGGGTTTTCTTTGTTAATGTCTTTTTCTTGTGAGGGTTGAATTTCACCTTTAAACGAGGGCTTTTTCGCCTGGATAAAAGTATTTCTATATGCTGTAATTGGTGAAATTTTCATCATGCTTCCCAAAGTTAATATAATATTATAAAACCGACTATAAATTTTTTTGCAGATTTGATTAAATTTTGTAAATTTGAATTTTTCGAGTTAAAAAAATGCGATTTTGAATAAAAAATTATCAAAAATTGAAATTTTTTGATTAAAAATATCAAAAATGGACACAAAAATGTTTAAAAATGCAAAAAAAGGATTGCAAAAGTTGTTATAAATATAAATTAAATAGCAAATAAATTTGTTTTAAATTTTTAACTTGGTATTATGGCATGGTATCGATACAAAGGTATAGGGAATTGTTAGTATCACGAACCGGTAGACAAACACCGCAAAATAACATAGTAAAGAAACAAAATAATAAGCAACGAAACAATAAAAATAATCCTGCTTTTAATGGCGGGGTTGATACTGCGTTCAATTTATTAGATTCTGCGTTTAAAGTTTTAGATAAGAATGCAATGGTTCAAGTTGCTTTTGTTGATTCTGTTGCTACTGATATTCCAAGAACTTTGGTTGATTTGAAAACAGGTTTAGCTGCAGCATTAGAAACTGCACGTAGAGAGTTTTCTGGTTTAATTGTAAACTGTTTGCTTCCAAGCTTTATTGTAATGGGTGCTGCTAAATTATTACCTAAAAAAGATAATTTGGCAGATACAAATGTTGTAAAATCTTGGGCTAATGGTGATGTTATTGAAAAATTATCAGGCGTTTATAATAAAGCACAAACAGTTAATCCAAAAGATGCAACAAAAACTTATGTGGAAAGCGCTATATCTTCTTTAGAAGGTTTAGATGGTAAAGCTTGGGTTAAATATTCTGATAAAGCAGATACTCCTGAGTTTAAAGAGGCTGTTCAATCTTTAACTGAAGCTATTTTCAAACCAGCAAAAGAAAGAAAAGGTTTGTTAAAAACGGCACAAGAAAAATTATCTTCTGTTACTAAGGCAGAAAGTATTTTGAGGTTTGATGGAAAATCACAATCAAATCTTGAAGAAACACTTCGTGATGTTGTTGACATGGGTTCTAAATTCAATAAAGTTAAAGAAAAAACATTATCTACACTTGGTAAAACTGCTGATGATATTATGAACCCTGAAGTTGCAGAAAAAATCGAAGGTTCTATAAAAGATTATTCTAAATCATTAAATAGTTTTGTTACTAAAAAAAGTTTAATCGGTCTTGGTGTTGTTATTGCTTTAGCTGTTAGTATTCAAAAAATTAACAGAGCTATCACCAAAAAGCAATTTAATGCTGAAGGTGCACCAATTTATAAAGATTTTGGTAAAAAAGATACAACACAAAAAATGGATGAAAACCAAAAGAAAAAATTCTTTGGTAAAAAACTTTTAGCTGCTGGTGGTATGTTTGGCATGGCTGCTTTATCTATGATGAAAAAGCCAAGTTTAGGAATGTTCCAATTCTCTAATATATTCCCAACTTTAGACCAATGTCGTTGGATTGCATCTTCAACTTTTGCAAGCAGAATGCTTTCTGCTGAAGATGAAAATGAGTTAAGAGAATCAACTGTTAGAGATATTGCTTCTTTTGCAGGTTTATATTTCTTAGGTGATTATGTTAAAAAAGGTGTTGCTTCTGCATTTGAAGCATTATCAAAAACTAAAAATGGTGCTAAATTATTAGGCGAAAATGTAGTTCTTTTAAATCGTAAAAAAGAAATAGCAAAACCAGTTTTAAAAGAAGGTGCTTCTTTATTAGAAAAAGCAGGTTCTCAAATTGGATATAGAGCAAAACAATTTGGAAATTGGATTAAAAATACAGATTTAAAAACTGCGGCTGAAGTTGCAAGTACAAAAACAAGAAACTTAAGAAATGTATGCCGTGTTGCAGATATAGCATTCTCTATTGTTATGTTGGGTATTTTACTTCCAAAATACAACAGAAAAGTTACTGAAAAGAAGGTTGCAGCTGCAAAATTGCAAGAAGAACAACAATCAAAAACAATTCAAAATAACATAGCATTGAAGAATACTCCAGAAATATTTAAACAATTTGTAAATTAATTTTTTAAAGAAGTAGCAAAAAAAATTTATTTCATGTTTTGTACTAATACTGAGTTGTTAAAAACTTAGATTTGGTGTATAATTAATTATTCAATCCAAAAGAAGTAAGGAGAGTAAAAAGTGGTTGACAATAGGTCAGCTGGTGCTTTAGGGATTGCAGGAGGTATCAACTTCAAAAGTGGAGATATATCCGGTACCGCAGCCAAAACCTCAGATGATAGAGCCAGTCAAGGAACTGAATACTTTTTACAAGAAGGTGAAGAAAGAACAGCTTCTAAACCCTTTGTGGATAGAAGTATGGAGCTAAGAGCTTCTTTAAATTCTCTTGCGCTTTTAAATGTTGTTTCTGTTCTTCAAAATCGTAGAAAAACTTCTATCTTAGATGATGAAGATTATGTAGAAAAAATAAAAAATAATTCTGATAAAAAAGTTGAAAAGATTGAAGAGAAAAATCAAGATAAATAAAAGCCCGATAATTTAATCGGGCTTTTATTTATTTGTTATTATTTTTTCAATTCTTGTTGCAAAGCGTATAGAAAAAATGTTTTTTTTAATCCCTTGTAGGCTTTGCTGCGTATTTTTTGTTGTTGTTTTGGTGTTAATTC
>JAZSQW010000146.1:0-4991 GCA_045538205.1 Candidatus Avigastranaerophilus sp.
GACCGCTTGGCCTCCGACTTATATAAGAAATTTACCAACAAAAGATCCAAAAACAGACAATTTAGGATTTGATGTAAATAATAATTTTGAACCAAAATTTGAAATTATTCCTGGCAAAAAAGATGTTGTAAAAAAATTAAATGATTTATCAAAAAGATTTGATAACATACTAATTGCATCCGACCCTGACCGTGAGGGAGATGCTATTGCTTGGCACGTTAGACAAATTTTAACAGTGCCTGATGAAAAAATAAAAAGAATTGAATTCAACGAAATTACACCAAAGGCTGTAAAATATTCAGTTGAGCACCCTCGTGCTATCAATATGGATATGGTTCAAGCACAACAAACAAGACAAATTCTTGATAAATTAGTAGGTTATAAACTAAGCCCTGTTTTATGGAAACAAATAGGTAACTACAATTTATCAGCTGGCCGTGTTCAATCAGTAGCTTTAAGAATGATTTGCGAACGTGAAGAAGAAATCGAAGCATTTAAACCTCAAGAATACTGGTCTATTCACGCAGAACTATCAAAAGATGGAAAGAAATTTGAAGCAGAGCTTTCTAAATATAAAAACAAGGCAATAGAAAAAACTATTGAAAATGAAGAACAAGCTACAAAAGTTGTTGAAGAATTAAAAAATTCAGAATTCAACATATCAAAAGTTACAAATAAAACAACAAAAAGAAAACCAACTGCACCATTCATAACTTCAACACTACAACGTGCAGCAAGTACAAAATTAGGATTTGGCGTACAAAAAACAATGCAAGTTGCACAAAAATTATACGAAGGTATTGAAATAGATGGTGGCGCAGTCGGTTTAATTACATATATGAGAACCGATAGTGTTCGTGTTTCAGATGATGCAATGGCAATGGCTAAAGATTTCATCTTGAATAATTATGGTGAAAAATATTACCCAGAAGAAGCAAACACTTATGTAAAAGGCAAACAAAACGTACAAGATGCCCACGAAGCTATTCGTCCATCTTATCCTGATAAAACGCCTGAAAGCATTAAACAATATTTAGATAATGACCAATATCGTTTATATAAACTTATTTGGGAAAAATTCATGTCTTCACAAATGGCGAACGCAGAAATTGCAAACAAAACTATCGAAATTTCAGCGGGAGACTACACACTTAAAACAGGAACAAGCAAAACAATGTTTGATGGTTTCTTAAAGCTTTATAACGACAGTGAAGACGAAAACGAAAAAGAAAACGAAGCAAAAATTCCTGACTTAGAAAAAGGTGATAAAGTTGAATGTAATAAAATCAATCCAAAACAACACTTTACTCAACCACCACCAAGATATAACGAAGCTTCATTAGTAAAAGCGTTAGAAGAGCACGGTATCGGACGTCCATCTACTTATGCAACAATTATTACTGTTATTCAAACAAGAAAATATGTTGAGAAAAAAGATAAAGCACTTATTCCAACAATTCTTGGACGTACAGTATCAAAACAATTAGTAGAACAATTTGCAGATATTATGGACTATAAATTTACTGCTGGAATGGAAGAAAAATTAGACTTAATTGCTGAGAAGAAAGCAATTTGGAATATTGTTCTAAAAGAATTCTATGTTCCATTTATAGAAGAAGTTCACGCAGTAATGAAAACTGCTCAAAAAGTAAAAATTGAAACAAAAATTGTTTGTCCTAACTGCGGAAAACCAATGCTTGTAAAAAGTGGTAGAAATGGTTCTCAATTCTTAGGTTGTGCAGGTTATCCTGATTGCAAAACAGTTATGTCAATTAATGTTTTAACTGAAGAAGCAGCACAAGAAGATACTCAACCACAACAAACAGAATATGCAGACGAAAAATGCGAAAAATGTTCAGGTGCAATGATTCAAAAAACAGGACCTTATGGACCATATCTTGAATGTGTTGAATGCAAAAATAGAAAAAAAATAGAAAAAACAACAGGTGTAAAATGCCCTAAATGTGGCGAAGGCGACGTTGTTTTCAAAAAATCAAAATATGGAACTATCTTCTTTGGTTGCAATAAATATCCAAAATGCGACTTTGTATCTTGGGCTGAACCAGTTGAAGAAAAATGTCCAAAATGCAATAGCTACTTAGTTAAAAACATAACAAAAAAAGCTAAAAAATTAAAATGTAGCAACAAACAATGTTCATTTACTAAAGAAATGGAAGAAGAATAATTATGTACAAATTTGGTCTAATTGGTTATCCTTTATCACATTCAATGTCAAAAGTAATACAAGAAGCAGCCTTTAAATCTATTGGTGAAGAAGGTTCTTATGATATTTTAGAAACAGAACAAGAAGACTTAATTGATAGAATAAAATATTTAAGAGCTTATGGATATCAAGGCTTTAATGTAACCATACCATTAAAAGTACCAATAACATTATTCTTATCTGGTGTAGATAATATTGCAAACGTTGCAGGAAGCGCAAATACAATTAAAATAATGCCAGACTCTTCATTACAAGGCTACAATACAGATGTATACGGTTTTGTTGAAGCAATTCCAAAAGAAATACAAGATGAAATAAAAGGCAAAAACATTGCTATTTTAGGAAACGGTGGCGCAGCAAGAGCTGTAGCAGTTGGTTTGAGCATTCTAAAAGTAAAGAAATTAGATTTCTATGTAAGAAACATCATAAATGCAGCTGAAATGATAGAAATGATAAGAAGGAATTTCCCTGAAGTTGAAATGAATTGTTATCAAATAGACAACTTGAAAAATCTATCTGAATATAAAATGCTTGTTAACACAACTCCAATAGGAATGAAGAGTAAAGCAATGGGCATTTCACCTATTGATGAGCATATTGTAAAAACATTGTCAGAAGATTCTATTGTTTATGATTTAGTATACAACCCATTAAAAACAGAATTAATAAGAATAGCAAAAAGAAACGGTATCAGAACAATTCACGGACTTGATATGTTAATTTATCAAGGTGCTAAAGCATTTGAAATTTGGACAGGCAAAAAGCCAGATATCCAAGCTATGAAAATTGCAGCTCTTGAAGAAATGTGCGATTAATTAAATATCAACGTCTCTCATCATTGAAATAAGAGTTGAAATTGTGCTATCCATAGTTACACTATCAGAAACTCTTTGTTGTAAAAATGCATTGATTTGTGGCATTAATTCGATTGCAATATCTAATTTTGGGTTAGAACCAGGATTATACATACCTACGTCAATCAAGTCTTTATTTTCTCTATATAAAGCCATTAACTTACGCATTTTATATGCAGCTTGCTTATGTTCTTCAGTTACAATTTCCGTAAATAAACGACTAATACTACCCAAAACGTCAATCGCAGGATAATGGTTCATCTCCGCAACTTTTCTTGATAAGAAAATATGCCCATCAACAATACCACGAACTGTATCTACTACAGGGTCATTAATATCATCACCTTCCATAAGTACAGTATACAAAGCAGTAATAGAACCACGAGGTGAATTACCACTTCTTTCTAAAATTCTTTGCAACCAAGAAAAGATTGATGGTGGATAACCTTTAATTGTAGGTGGTTCGCCAATAGATAGACCAACTTCTCTACCTGCCATTGCGCAACGAGTAACTGTATCAGTCATTAATAAAACTTTTTTACCTTGATCACGGAAATATTCACAAACAGCAGTAGCAGTCATCAAACATTTTTGACGAATTAATGGCGGTTGGTCACCTGTTGAACATACAAGAACAGATTTTGTCATACCTTGTTCACCAAGAGAATTTTCAACGAACTCTTTAACTTCTCTTCCACGTTCTCCAATCAAAGCAACAACGTTAACATCTGCATCTGAATTTCTTGCAATCATACCAAGCATTGTACTTTTACCAACCCCAGAACCAGCGAACAAGCCCATGCGTTGACCTGCTCCTAAGGTTAGCATTGAATCAATTGCTCTAACACCTGTTGAGAACATTGTTTTGATAATAGGTCTTTCAAATGGTCCTGGTGGTGGACCTTCAATATTTACCAAAGGTGCACCTCTTGTATCCATAGGTTTGCCATCAATAGGTTCACCCAAAGGACTGATAAGACGGCCTAAAAGGAAATCACCCATTGGAATACTGATTGCTTTTCCTGTTGTAGTAACTAAACTACCTTGTCCTATACCTGCACCATCATATAACAATAACAATTGAGCATTTTCACCTTTAAACGCAACAACTTCAGCAGGTTTTCTTTCACCCTCAAGCGTTTCAATAAAGCACAAATCACCAATTTTTAAACCAGGTAATTTTACCTCTACAGTCAAACCTAACAACTTTGATACAGTACCTTTATAGGAATAAAGCTGTGTTGAATTAATGGTCTCGAAGGCCATTTTTTTAACGTGCAATATAGATTTTTCTGTACTTTGGTTTAACATTTACTTTTACTCAAAATTATAACTTACTGATTCACCTATTGTATCAACAGCTTCTACTCTAATATCTGTAATTAGCTCTGAATAAGAAATTACAACAATAGTTGGAATATGTCTTTCAAGCAATTGATATAAAGGAAGTCTTATTCTTGGAGAGCAAAGAATTACCGGTTGAACATTAATACTTTGATGTGCTCTAATCAATGTAGAAGCCGCAGATTCAATTAACTCTTGAACTTGTAATGGATTTAATAAGAACATTGTACCAAGTTCGGTTCTTTGACAACTATCATCTAATGTTTTTTCCCATTCAGGAGATAAAGTCAAAGCATATAATATCTTGTCAGCATTTGCATTTGCCAAACAAATTTGTCTACCAAGCGCTGCTCTTAAACGTTCAGAAAGAATATCTGGCTCTTTAGAAAATCTTGCGTAGTCGCATAATCTTTCAAATATATAAATAACGTCTTTAATTGAAACTTTTTCTCGAATTAAATTTACAAAAATCTTTCTTAAATCTGATGTTGAAATAATTGTCGGAACAAGGTCGTTAACTAGTGTTGGGTCTTGAGATTTAACTAACTCCATCAATTTTAAAACATCAG
>JAZSQW010000014.1:0-6145 GCA_045538205.1 Candidatus Avigastranaerophilus sp.
AGAAGCTTATGACGTTAAAGTTAAAGCTGTTGGTGGTGGTGTTGCTGCTCAAGCTGGCGCTATTAAACATGGTATTTCAAGAGCTTTATTAAAAGTTAACGAAGAATACAAATCAGTTCTTAAAGCTGAAGGTTTATTAACAAGAGATGCTCGTGTTAAAGAACGTAAAAAATACGGTCGTAAAAGAGCAAGAAAAAGATTCCAATTCTCAAAACGTTAATATTTCAAACATACAAAAAGAGCTCCAATTGGAGCTCTTTTTTTGTGGCAATTTAGTCCTGTTTTTTGTTTTTATTAATGTATGGAAATCAATAAAATACCGGTTTTCAAACACATATTAGGCAACAAGAAAAACACTATTTTAAAGCCAATGCCATTTGATAGTGTGTCTTTTACTGCGTCTAAATCTGGTATAAAAAATGATGATGAACGTATTAAAGATTTGGAAGAAAGGAACTTATCACCAAATTCTTGCAAAATAATGATGATGATGCAACAAGAAAATTATGATAAAGCATTGTCTTTGATAGATAGTGGTATTGCTTATGAAAATGCTATAGAAATAGCTAAATACGACGATGAACGATACGATATAATGCTTGAGTTAATAAATCAAGGTTGTCCACATCGTTTTGCTATTATGGTTATTACTTGCGGATTGCAAAAAATAGATGATCTTATGTATGATTATCCTGAATTTTTGGCATCAATTGACCCTTCGTACAAAATAGAATATGAAGATTTACAGAATAATGCTGGTTATAGAATAGTTGCTCAAAAAACTTTTGATAATAAAGAAGAAAAAGTTACTAAAAAAGTAATTATTGATAATAAAGGAAATTTATCAAAAAATACAATATACCAATCAGGAAATTTAATTCAATCTTTTGAACATGGTAAAGATAAATCCACAATCATTATTGGACAAAAATCTAATCCTAAATACAAGGAACATGATATTCTTTTGAGACAAATTGATATTATAAATGATGAAAGTGGGCAACCTCATCATATAATTACAACAAAATGTTCTAATTGTTTATTAGGTGCTTATGAAATAACAAAATATGTTTTATCAGACTATCCTGAAGATATGGATATGGTTGGGCTTTTTATGAATTTAGCTCTTGATGATAAAATCGAAGAATTAGGATTAAAACCTGGTGAAAAACTAAGTAAAACATATACAAATCCTGATGATAGTGTTACTTGTCTTGAAAATTATACATACAATGGAAAAGAAATAAGCAAAAAATATACCGAACATGTGGATTCTGAATATGATGTTGATAAACTTGAATATTCTTATGAAATAAATAATGAAGATGGTTCAAAATTATTAAAAATGGATAGAAGTTGGAAAAGAAATGAAGATGGAACAACTACTACAATAATTAATGGTAAGGAATATATTGCAGAATTTAATGATGAAAATCAAAGTGTAAGTATTACAAAACCTGACGGTACTTTAGAAACGATTTCTATAGGTAATAAATGCGAAGAAAAAAGCAAAGAAAGATTTTGGAATTTTGCAAAAACTTTACCAGCAGATATTTTATTGCCTATAAAGCATCTTAGAACAATCGAAGTTAGTGATACAAATTCTGGTGTTTATCTTGCTGAAGATTATCTTGAAATTCAAACACAACCTCAATTAATGGCACATGAAATGGGACATGTTATAGATTGGGAAGGAATGAATTTAGATTACCTTGGCAAATATAATGGCAATAAAGATTTATTGAAAATATATAATAAAGAGATGGAAAAATTCAATGCCGAGAATCCAACAGCAGCGCAAGATATAATACTTTATTTTTCTCAAACAGGTGGTTCTCGTTCAACAGGTTTAAGTGAAATTGTTGCTGAAGTTTTAACTTTGATGACATCTTTTGGTCATATAGATGAAACACTTTCTGCAAGAATAAATTATTTAACAAGATATTTCCCAGAAACAGTTGCAAAAACTGCAAGTTTATTAGGATACAATCAAGTTGAATAAATAGCAAAAATTATTTTTTGCTGTTTTATTTTAGTATGCAAATTAATAAAATCTCTCCAATTGCATATAATTCAAAACTAAGAGGAAGCACTATTTCAAACAAAAAAGAAAATAATAGTGTATCTTTTGGTACATATAAATTGGTTGATATTTTTGATATAGAAGATAAAAATTTTAGAAAAGCTATTCAAAATAAATTTTTACCACAAACTAAAAAATTTGATCATACTTATTATTTTAAATTACAAAATAACGCCGGATATCAAGCAACTGCTGAAAAAATTGTAGATAAAGATGAAGAGATTTATATTAAAGGTATCCCTGTTAACAATAGAATGTCCACAGATTCTGATAGTACAAAAATAATAAAGCAAATGGTACTTAATAATAGAGGTGAATTATCTAAAAATACAAGCTGTTTTAAAGATAATACAGTAGAATCGTGGGTATATAGAGGGAATAAATCCACTTATACAATTACAAAAGGAATAGATGATAAAAAACATACATATACTGAAATTGAATTACAGGTAGAAATTTTTAATAGTGAAAGTGGTGAACCTGAATTTATTATTGCTACAAAACCTTCTAAAAAATTAAATGGGGCATTTGAAACAACAAAATACATTCTTGCTGATTATCCTGAAGATATGGACATAATAAAAGAAATTAAAGAAGGAACTATTACGGGTGGAGAAAAACTTAGTTCTGTTACCCAAAATTCTGATGGAAGTATAGTTTACAACGAAAATTATACTTATGATGGCAAGGAAATAACAAAAAGATATGTAAAAGCAGATGGCAGAAATAGTTATAGTTATGAAATAAAAAATGAAAATGGAACAAATTTATTTAAATTAGATAGAAGTTTTCAAAAAAATGAAGATGGAACAACTACAACTATTATTAATGATAAAGAATATAAAGTTGAATTTATTGATGATGAGTTTGAAGCAAAAATTACAATGCCTAATGGAAAAAGCGAAACAATTTGTTTATCAGATAAATGTGGATTAATGGATTTAGCAAAATTTTATGAATTTATAAAATATACACCTGCTGATTTTATTCTATCGTTAAAAGATATTGACCGAGTAACAATTTCTAATATTATTTCAGCCTTTGATTCACAGGAAAATAAACTTTATGGTCCAACAAATTTACCTACATTAACACACGAAATAGGTCATTCTATAGATTTACCTAAATATGATGATTGGTTTCGTTCAGGTGAATTAAGTGGAGATAAAGGTTTAATTGATATATATAATAAAGAAATGGAAAAATTCCAAAAAGAAAACCCAATGGCAACAAAAGATATACTCAATTATTTTTCACAAATAGGTGGCGGATCTTCTGCTATTTCTACTGGTTTAACTGAATTAATAGCTGATGCGCATACATTGATGTTTGTTTATGGGCATGTTGACGATAGCATTCAATTAAGAATTAATTATTTAAGTAAATATTTTCCTGAAACAGTTGCTAAAGTTGGAACAATGTTAGGATATAATCAAGTTAAAAATTAAAAAAGACCTTTAAATAAGGTCTTTTATTTATATTTTGTATTACGTGTCTTGGATTTTCTTTCACGCCTTCAAGTCATTCGCTGTGTTTTGCTATTCGCAAAACCGTCGCTCATTATCTCGGCGTTACTTCGGCGTTCCGTTTCACTTCAGCCTACAGAAAATCCGCTAGATTTCTTTTTCTCTTCTATAATTTTGAAGGTATAGTGCAATTCTTTCTTTAAACATAGTAAAGAATACGCCCAAACCAACTAATATAACTGAGTTTAAGAATATAAATAAAGCCATTTTATCGCCTTTTAGTAATTGTGGCATATTAAATCCCAAAACGCTAAAAAGCATTGCCAATGAAAGTAATAAAAACATTACTGAAAAATACGTTGCAAATTTTTGCATACAATAACCGCCTTTTCTTCTTTAAAAACTTAAAAATCTACACTAAAATGAGAGGCACTCACTTCATGTGTCTGATGAATAAGAAGATAAACAGTCTAATAATATTTTTCTCATGCCTATATTATAACATTTTCGTCTGAGAAAATAAAGTCCCCCCTATTTTGCTATAAAGCAACTTATTCGTGATATAATTTTCTTAGTTAATGAATTAAACAGAGGATAAAAATATCAATGGCTACAATGGAAGAATTAAGAAAGAAATATGAAGTTGTAATAGGTTTAGAAGTTCACGCACAATTAAAAACAAAATCTAAAATTTTTGCGTGTGATTCAACAGAGTTTGGTAATGAACAAAATACACAAGTTAGCCCTATTACATTAGGTATGCCTGGCGTACTTCCTGTATTAAACAAAGAAGTTGTTAATATGGGTATCTTAACAGGTTTAGCTTTAAATTGTGAGATTCCTGAGTTTTGCAAATTTGATAGAAAACAATATTTTTATCCTGACCTTCCAAAAGGTTATCAAATTTCTCAATACGATCAACCAATATGTATAAATGGTCATATTGATATCGAAGGTAAAAGAATTGGTATTACAAGAGCTCACTTAGAAGAAGATGCTGGTAAATTAGTTCACATGGGTGCTGCTGGTATCGCAGGTTCAAGCTATTCTTTAGTTGACTTAAACAGAGCTGGTACTCCATTATTAGAAATCGTATCTGAACCTGATATGAGATCTTCTGATGAAGCAAGAGCTTATATGGAAGAATTAAGAACAACTCTTCGTTATATCGGTGTTTGTGATGGCAACTTAGAAGAAGGTTCAATGCGTTGTGACGCAAACATTTCTGTTCGTCCTGTGGGACAAAAAGAGTTTGGTACTCGTGCAGAAATTAAAAACGTAAATAGCTTCCGTGCATTACAAAGAGCTATTGAATATGAAATTGATAGACAAATTGACATTGTTGAAGCAGGTGAAGAAGTTGTTCAAGAAACAAGACTATGGGACGACAATCAAGGAATAACAAAATCTATGCGTGGCAAAGAAGATGCCCACGATTATCGTTACTTCCCAGAGCCTGACTTAATGCCATTACAAATTTCTCGTGAATGGGTAAACAGAATCGCAGAAACAATGCCTGAATTACCACAAGCAAGAAGAAATCGTTATGTTAGTTATGGTTTAACCCCATATGATGCAAATGTTTTAGTAGAACAACAAGATATTGCTTTATTCTACGATAAAGTTGTTGCTCAAGGTGCTGATCCTAAAGTTGCTAATAACTTCTTAATGAAAGAAATTGCAGCATACTTAAAAGAAGAAAAAGTTACTATTGAAGAAACAAAATTAACAGCAGAAAACTTTGCTGAATTAATTAATCTTGTTACATCAGGTGCTATTTCTAACAATATTGGTAAACAAATTGTTGTTACTTTATTAAATGAAGGTGGCAGTGCAAAAGCTATTGTTGAAAAACAAGGTTTAAGCGTTATCTCTGATGAAGGTGCATTAAAAGAAATTTGCCAAAAAGTTGTTGATGCTAACCCATCACAAGTTGAATTATATCGTGGTGGTAGAGATAAATTATTTGGTTTCTTCGTTGGTCAAGTAATGAAAGAAACTCAAGGTAGAGCTAACCCTCAATTATTGAATAAATTATTAAAAGAAGCTTTAGATCAATAATCTATGCAAGAAATTTTAATACCTGAAGAATTGGCTTTAAAAAAACCTAAAAAAGAATTGCTTAACATCATAAACAACAAAACATTTGATGATAAGGTTCTTTTTGAGGTGGAATCTGATTTCCATGATATTAAAGTTGTTGAAAACGAAGTTGGTAAATTTTTGCATTTCTGCGAAACTTACCAAGCAGGCTTTATTAATACTGATTTTTATAAAGGCAATTTACCTTATATTAATTATTTTTTGATACCTGCTTTAATTAATCCTGATATTGAAAATGTTTTATTGATTGGCTTGGGTTCAGGCAAAATTGTGAATGATTTAGAATATCTACTGCCTAAATTAAAAACTTTTGATGTTGTTGATTTAGAAGAAAATATTGTTTCTATTGCTCAAAATTATTTTGGGTTTAAAGCTTCTGATAAGTTTAATTTTATATTGCAAGACGGTTTAACATACCTAAGAAATAATAAGAAAAAATATGATTTAATTATTGTTGATGTAGCTAATAATGACGGTATCGATTTAAGATTTT
>JAZSQW010000173.1:0-3414 GCA_045538205.1 Candidatus Avigastranaerophilus sp.
CCTTGGCTCACAGAACGACATGGCTACATCCGACTTATGGCGTTTTGAAAGTTTACTTCTATCTGGAGCTAAAATCATACCTAAATGTCCAAATCTTGGAACTTCTTGACCAAGTGCTTCATATATCAAAATTTGTTTGAATGTATTTGAAATATGGTCTTCACCTCTGATGATGTGAGATATTTTCATTAACATATCATCAATAACTACAGCGTAGTTGTATGTTGGTGCGCCGTTTGATTTCATTATTACAAAGTCGCCAATTAAGTCAGTATCTTGTTGTAAGTGACCTTTAACTAAGTCTTCAAAAGCAAGAATTGATGAGTCGTGGAAAGCTTTTTGAGCTTTTGCAATATTAAATCTGATAGCAGGTTTTCTGCCTTCTGCTCTCAATTTTGCTTTTTCTTCTTCTGTTAAATTTTCACATTTTTTAGAATAAACATAAGCTTGTTTATTTGTTGTTGATAATTCTTTTTCAGCTTCTAATTCTTCAGGTGTGCAGAAGCATTCATAAGCAAAACCTTTATCTAATAATTCTTGAATATATTTTGGATAAATATCAAATCTTTGAGATTGAGTATAAGGACCATAATTACCACCAACGTCTGGACCTTCATCCCAATTTAAACCTAATGCTTTTAAGCTATCAAAAATATTATCAACATATGCTTGGCTTGTACGCTCAGCATCTGTATCTTCAATTCTTAAAACGAATTTACCATTGTTTTTCTTTGCAAATAAATAATTAAATAAAGCTGTTCTTGCTGTACCTACGTGTAAATTACCACTTGGTGATGGTGCAATTCTAACCCTTATTTCGTCCATTTTTCTCTCCAATTATCTTTGTAATCTCGTAATTATATTTTATAACAAACACGCAAAAGAGAGCTATTTATTATTATCAAAATGAAGAATTATTTTTCCTGTTTTTAATGTTTGTTGAACATCAATAATTCTTTGGTTAGAACTACCTACCCATTGAAGATTATCGTCTTTTAATGTTTTTATAAATCTTCCATCAACAAAAACATCAACATATTTCATTTCTTCTGTATCTTTAAAATCGTCCCAAAGAAAACCAGTGTAAACCCAAACTGTTTTTTCTGGCATTGTTTCTTTTACTTTTTTCATTAATCTGAATGTTTCTTGACGATTAAATTGGTGAAGTGGATCGCCACCAGAAAAAGTAATTCCTGAAATATAAGGTTTTTTTAACGCTTCAAATAGTTCTTCTTCGGCTTTTTCATCAAAAGGTAAACCGCCGGCCAAATCCCAAGTAACAGGGTTTTGGCAATCTTCGCATTGATGATTGCAACCTGAAACCCATAAAACAACCCTTAAGCCATCGCCATTGAGCATGTCATCTTTTGTTATCTTATGATAATTCATTACATGCTTACTCTATCTTTAATCTCTTCCATTTTGGCTTCGTTTAGCCTTGTGTCACCTTTTACTCTTGAGAAAGAAAGGTAACCATTCATGCGGTCAATTTTTGTTAAATTTCGGCTACCGCATTTTGGACATACATCCATATTTAATTCTTGGTGTCCGCAGTCATCACAATATGATAATGATAAGTTTACACCTTCATAAAATCCCATATCCATTGCTCTTTCAATTAAAGTTCTAATTGCTTCTTTATTATATGCAATAGGGTATTTTACATATTGAATTTTTCCACCGTTCATTAAATCCCAAAATCTTTTTTCTAAATCTTGTTTTTCAATTGGAGTGATTTTTTCACTAACGTGACAGTGGAAACTGTTTGATACATATCCTTTATCTGAAACATTAGCTATAATTCCGTATTTTTCTCTAAATTGTTTTACTTGTAAACCGCATAAGCTTTCTGCAGGTGTGCCATATAAAGCATAAAGATTACCATCTGCATCTCTAAATTCTTTTACTTTTTTATTTATATATTCCATAACTTCAATAGCGAATTGTCCATCTTCAACTAAAGATTTACCGTTATGTAATTGTTGTAATTCGTTTAACGCAGTAATACCAAATGAAGCTGTTGCTGCTTTTAATAAAGGTTTTATTTTATCGTGAAATCCTAATTTGCCACCAAGGAAACCACCTTCACAATATGCAAGTGGGTTTGTTGATGCTTTCATTTCTCCAAGATAATCATAAGTTCTTATGTGGATTTTTCTGATTAATTCCATATAGTAATCAAGAACTTCATAAAAATCTTTACTTTCTTTTCTTGCTTTTGCATATATCATTGGCAAGTGTAAGCTAATTGCGCCAATGTTAAATCTGCCAACAAATACAGGTTTATCATTTTCATCTGCAGGGTTCATACCACCTTTTTCAAACCAAGGTGATAAAAATGCTCTGCAACCCATAGGCGAAATTACTCTGCCGTATTTTTTGTACATTTCTGCAACATAGCCTTCGCCAGTTAAACTTAACCAGTCAGGATACATTGAACGTTGTGAACATTCCAAACCAGCTTCGAATACATCTTCATTTACACAGCCTTTTCCGTGTAAATTTTTATCATATAAGAAAACTATTTTAGGGAATAAAACAGGTTTTTTACAACCTTTTTTGCCTTGTCCACCTTTTCTTATATTTAAAGCAGCAATAGATGCCATCTTTTCATATTCGCCTGTGCCTAAGCCAAGGGTAATAGTGATAAATGGATAATCACCTCTTGAAGATGCAACTGTGTTGAATTTGTATTCCCAACCTTGGAAACCTTGTTCGTAATCGATTTGAACATCGCTTAAAGCTTCTTTTCTTGCGGCTTCAAAACTCAAGCCCATTGAAATATAACGTTCGTATTGTTTATTATAAGTTCTTTCAGCATATGGTGCTAAAAGTTTATCAACTTCTGCAACAGTAAAACCACCATATTGTTGGCTCGCTGCAGCCATTACAATATCACCAATTACGTCAAAAGCAACTGCTAATGATTTTGGTTCGTTGTACCATAAGTTGCCCATTTCAAAACCGTCTTTTAGTACTTCTGCAACGTTAAATAAACAACAGTTCATAGTATCACGTCTTGCAGACATATCGTGAATATAAATATATCCATCACGAATAGCTTGTAAGTCATCAACTGTTAAGAAGAATTTTTTGTATAATTCTTTGTTTAATTGGTTGAAAATCAAAGAACGTTTTGTTGATACTAATGCTGAGTCTGAGTTAGAGTTTTCTTTATCGCCAATATACATAATTTTTTGGCTTTCTTGATAAACTTTATCTAACATTCTTACGAAATCTTGTTTGTAGTTGCGGTAATTTCTATAGCTTTCACATACTTTTGGTGAAACTTCTTCAAGTGCAGATTCTACAATGTAGTGCATTTCTTGAATTTCAATATCGCACTTACCCGAAGCCTTAACATCTTCAAGAACAATAGAACAAATTTTATCTAACTGTTCTTGTGTGAAAGTA
>JAZSQW010000174.1:0-2437 GCA_045538205.1 Candidatus Avigastranaerophilus sp.
AGCCAATTTTTTGTACAATGGTTCTAATTCAAGTGCTTGTGAAGATAATAATGAACTTAACTTTTGTTGTAAGCTTGATGAACGTGTTGCTAAAAAGTATTGTTCATTTGAACGTTGTGTTTGTTGTAATTGTGTTGCACTAATTTGGTTGTCTAAAACTAATTTTCTTTGTGCAAATAAAGCGTAACCCATTTTTGTAATTCCTCATTTTCGTATCGTACTTATATAAAGTATTTTTAAAATAATTAATTGCTATATTAAGTATATACTTTTTATAGATAAATCTTAAAACTCAATAAAATCAAGGCTTTTGAGTATATAATTTATGTTTACATTTCTTAACAAATAAACTATTTAAGTTGATATTTGTATAAAAATCATTATTTTATTACGTGAAATTAACATTATTTTTTAAAAAATTAAAGTTATAAATGATTTTGCCGAAAAAGAAAGTATAGTTAAATTCGGTATGTAAGAAAGATGACTAACATTAACCCTAATGATGATGTTGGTAAAATTAACCATATCATTAAAAAGGAAAATAAAGTAAATAAAAAAGAAAAACCTGTTGCTGAAACAAAAAATGTTAACGCATCAAGTCTCGATGCGTTGAATGCGTACGGAAAAGCAAGTATTAGTTTTAGGGGTATTGCTCCAATTGAAGAAGTAACAAAAAGTCAGGTTTTTAAAAAATTGGGTGAAGTTTCTCTACCTGAAGAGTGTAGAAATCTTATAGTTGATTTTTATAATCCTGTTCCTGCGCCATTTGCATTATCAGATTTGACAACAAATATGTCGCATTTTACGCCTTTTGCGCTTAATGAAAAAAACCAATTATTTTATAAAATTTTGTCGGAAAAAGAATTGTATAATAATGCAAACATTCAAGAAAATATTTGTAATTTATTAGAACGTTCTTTTTATCCTGAAGAATTAAGTGCAAAAATGGGGTTAATAAATAAGTTTTTATCTGAGCCTAAATTAGTAGAAAACGATAGTATCAAACAAAAAATTGGCGATATGATTAATTCTATTAATAACGAGGAAAATCTTGGTTATATATTAAACTTAGCAGATAAATATGTGTCTACTCCTGAATTATATGAAAATAAAAGTATACAAAAAAATATTGGAAATATTTTAAACCGTACTACTTCTTTAAAAAGATATGAAATAGCAGATAAATTTTTGTCTGATTCTACTTTATATACAAATGAAGGAGTACAAAATCAAATAGAAAAACTTATTGTTTTACCAGAATATAATATTCAATATGATATAGTTGATAAGTTTTTATCTGAGCCTATATTGTTTAAGAATGAAAGTGTACAACAAAAAATTGGAGAAATAGTTAGTTCTGTTTGTAACGAGCAAAAACATGAATATGTATTAAATTTGGCAAATAAATATATTTCTAACTCTGATTTATATGAAAATGAATGTGTGCAAAAAAATATTGGAGATATTTTGTATCACGCATCTTCTACCGAAAGTTATAATATAGCAGATAAATTTTTATCAAACCCTGATTTATATACAAATGAAGGTGTACAAGGACAAATTAAAAATCTTCTTAGCCTACCAAATTATGAGGCTCAATATAGAATCGCTAATAAGTTCTTATCAGAGCCTAAATTATATGAAAATAAAAGCGTTCAAGAATATATTTCAAATATTATTCTTTATTCTTTTGATTATGAGTTCGCTGGCGTATTAGAAGGTTTATTAGATAAATATATATCTGACCCTAAATATTATGAGAATAATGAGTTGAATAAATGTGTGGGTGAGCTTATTTCTTTTGTTACTTCTGAAGAGACAGGAAGACATGCAGCCAAATTGTTTGATGAAATTTCAACAAAAGAATTATCTGGCGAGCTTGCTTTGCTTTCACTTCAAAATTATGAAAAAGTTAATTTGAGTAATTTAAAACAATTACAAAAAACTGTACCACTTGATGTCTTTAAAGAAATTTCAATAAACCCTGATGACTTAGTCATAGCAAGTAATTTAGTTGGTTTATATGGCAAAAAAAATATTAATGAAATTCCTTTAATCAAGAAAAGAGAAGTTGTAAGGAATATTATTAAAAATAATGTTGATTTGTTTTCGTGTAGTAATGTTGTAAGTCAAAATTTCCCACTAATACCTAAAAATGCAGAAGAGTATTGTGCATTATTACCAGCATTAGTTAAATCATTAGGTATTGAAACAAATGAAATATCAACAGAACAAGAAAAAGATTTTGATAGTGCTACAAAAGTTTTATCAACAAGTTTAACGCAGTTAACTGACCAAGAATTTAATAATTTATCAATTACTCAAGAATATTCAAAAGATGAATTTATACAAGATACTTTATCAATAGTAAAAGATATACCACAAGAAGAACGTCAAAAAGTATATGACTACTTTGGCTTTGAACTTCATCATAATA
>JAZSQW010000158.1:0-6307 GCA_045538205.1 Candidatus Avigastranaerophilus sp.
AAATTAAAATTAGAGAAATTAGCAGAAATCAATTAGTTTAAAAGCCCGTTTTTAACGGGCTTTTTTATTAGTTTTACATAAATAATATTATTGGCATATTTTTATCAGATAGAAAACTTTATTTTGTCATACTGAGTAAAGAGAAGTATCGCAATGTCTATCATTTCAATACAATGAGATTCTTCGTTTCACTCAGAATGACTATTAAATTTAATAATCGGTTCAATGATTTTCATTTTTATTTTTATACTGTTTTACGTCACCCTGAACTTGTTTCAGGGTCTTGCCTTTTGGGAAATACATGTATTATTTGAGAATTGGTAAGATGCTGTGGGAACCAGACATTTTTCACAAAATCAAAGATTTTGGAAAAAGTAGTCAACCAAGTTCAGCATGACAGGTGGATAATCTTTTTAGTAAATATATATTGATAATATTATTTCTTATTAGCTTTTTTAAAGATTAAATCTACTATTTCTTTTTGTCTTTCTTGAGATAATTCTTTTGTTCCATTTTGAGTTTCTTTTACAATATCATCATATAATTTTTTTAATTTGATTGATTTCGTTTTAATTGATTCAATTTGCCAACAAGACTGAAATGTCGCTTCACCATTTTTATTTAATGTATACCAACTAATAGCATCCATTGCGTTAGGAATATTTGATGTCATTCTAATAATTCCCTTTTCTTTGTTAAAATCAAGGGTATATTCCTTCTCATACGTTCTTATTGTTGGAGCCATTTTTACTTTTTGAGGTGCTTTAATAAAACACTTCATTGAAGGATTAAAATTACCAATTCCACTAATTTGCATATTCACTTCCTTTTTACATTCCACATTTACTGTAAAACAACTGAAGGTCTTGAATTGATTTCAACATAAACAAATGAAATAATTTGTTACATAAAGTTTTTTAATATTTTATTTAACTATTCTTTTTTGTATGCAAAAATTAATTATCAGAGCTTGGATAGGGGATAAAATGCAGGAGTTCAAACATTATCCTGTTATGTGCAAAGAGGCTGTTGAAGCCTTGAATTGTGAAAATGGCAAACTATATATCGATGCCACATTAGGTGGTGGCGGTTATAGCGAGCTTATTTTGAAGAAAATTTCCCCTGATGGCAAATTAATTTCTTTTGATGTTGATATTGATGCTATTAACGCTTCAACTCAACGTTTAAAAGATTACAAAAATTTAACAATTGTGAATGATTCATATACAAACATTAAGAAATATTTACAAGAAAATAATATAAAAGAAATAACAGGCGGAATAGTCTTTGATTTCGGGGCTTCCACCCCTCAATTAACATCTAAAAGTAGAGGGTTTAGCTTTAATAGCGATTCTAAATTAGACATGCGTTTTAATCAGTCGGCTGATTTTTCTGCTTATGATGTAATTAACGATTACAAGGAAGAAGAACTTGTCCGTATATTCAGTGAATACGGGGAAGAACGCTTTTCTAAACGCATAGCGAAGAAAATTATTGAGGTAAGAAAAAATAAAAAGATTGAAACAACTCAAAACCTTGTGGATATTATATTAGAGGCTACTCCAAGAATAAAATCAAAAATTCATCCAGCTACAAGAGTTTTTCAAGCAGTTAGAATTGAAGTTAATCATGAGCTTGATAACATAAAAAATACACTAAACGATGTGCTTACATTGTTATCAAATGGTGCTATACTATCTATAGTAACCTTCCATTCTTTAGAAGATAGAATAGTTAAGCAGATTTTTAAACACTATTCTAAGGAGTGGGTAGGAGAACCGGGGGGTTCAGACACATATAAAGGTATTGTAGGCTTTGATTATAACAAACCTTTGTTGGAGCTATTAAATAAAAAACCTTTAGTAGCTTCTGAGGAAGAAGTTAGAGTAAATCCACCATCAAGGTCGGCAAAATTAAGAATCGCAAGAAGAATAAATAAGTAATCAGGTATAAGCAGGGGAGACATAGTTGAGCAGAGGTTCAATAAAATATATAGATGCTTCTTATATGTACGGTCAACAAACCGTAGATATGCCTGTTACTAATCCTGTTATTTATGGCAGATTCCCAAAATTTGCTACAAAAAAATCTCACGCTGAAAAACTTAATAAATTTTTAAGCAGAGTTCTTTTGGTTATGGTTGCTTTATCTTTTGTTAGTTATCATTTTGTTTTTAATAGTGAAAAAACAATGAATAACTTAAGACGTGACATTGTTTCTTTAAACAATGAAAACATTGAATTACAAAGCAAATTAGATAATCTACATTCATTTAACAGAGTGGATAAAATTATTCATAGCAGAACATTATTAGATACAGCAGAAAAAGTTATTGAAATTCCTGCCGTTAATGTTGCTGTTGCACCTCAACTTAAAACAGAGCCTGTAAATTATTTCTGGTCTATTGGATATTAATTTTAGTTAAAAATTTTTCTATTAGATTATTGTGTGTTACCCTTTTTATAGGGATTTGGGTATGAATTATAGAAATGATAAAGAAATAATAAAAAAGGTTGAAAAGCGTATTAAAATTGCGCATATCTTTATTATTGTTCTTTTTATCTTTACGCTTGGTTATTTGTTTTTACTTCAAGTTTTTGACATTAGACACTACAAACAAAAAGCCATTAACCAAAGACTTAGCAAAAATTTCATTATGCGTGGGCAAATTTTAGATAGAAATGGTTTAAGATTAGCAGTTGATAAAACTTCTTATAATTTATATTTACATAAAGAATATTTTGACCACGAACCAGAAGAATTAGCAAAAGAAATAGCACCTATATTAAATATGGAAAAATCAGCCATTATTAAAGCAATAAATAATGGTGGAACTGTTGTGCTTCTTAAAAAAGATGTTGATAAAAAAACAGTTGATGAAATTAAAAAATTAGGTTTTAGAGAAATTTGTATCGATAAAAAAAATGAAAGAGTTTACCCTCAAGATGAATTAGCCGCTCACGTTATAGGCTATTATAACCCTGATGCGGATACGGCTTCTGGCGTAGAATTAATAGCAAAAAAGGAGCTTGAAAATACAGATTCTACCGTTTCTTTTGAAAAAACTCCACGAGGCGACATTATATACGATACAAATACAGATCCTATTTTGGCATCTACCCCTCAAGTAGGTAAAACAGTAACATTAACAATTGATTCTGCTATTCAACACGTATGCGAACGTGAACTTTACAATATGGTTACAGAAAAGAAAGCTCGTAGAGGTTCTGTTATTGTAATGAACCCTAAAAATGGCGAGATTTTGGGTTACGCAGTTTATCCAAGATATAATCCAAATAATTATAAAAAAACGAAAGCAGAATATTTAAAAAACTGGACTTTAACAGACGTTTATCCACCAGGATCTACATTTAAAACTTTAACTGTTGCAGCTGGTATCGAATCAGGTAAAATTAATGCCGCATCTAAAATTTTAGATACAGGTAAAATGAAACTTGGAAGTTGGACTATTGAAAATTATGACTATAAGAAACATCCAAATCCTGGAATGATAAATTTAGTTTATTTGCTTGAACATTCAAGCAACGTAGGTAGTGCTAATATCGCCTTAAAAATGACACCATCTGAGTTTTATAATATTCTTTCTAACTTAGGAATAGGGAAGAAAACCGGTATAGATTTAGGCGGTGAGTCTACAGGTTTGTTACCGAAACCAAAAAGATGGGATAAATCAAGACAAGGCACAATGGGTTATGGCTATGGTGCTTCTGTTACAGCAATGCAAATGATTAGTGCAGTTAGTGCTTTAGCAAATGACGGGGTAAGAGTTACTCCTCACGTTATTAAATATAATGCTGAAGATGAACAAGAAAAAATAAAAAAAGTTCAAGCTTTAAAACCTGAAACTGCAAGAATTACAACTCAATTATTAGCAAAGAGTGTTTCAAATTCAAAATCTGTTATCAATTTAGAAAAATATTCAGTAGCAGGCAAAACAGGTACATCAAGAAAACCAAAAGAAGGCAAAAAAGGATTTACTTCTGATGAACTATATGCTTCTGTAATTGGTTTCTTACCTGCATCAAACCCTCAAATTTTGGTTTATGTTGTTGTTGATGTTCCTGCAGGTATCGCAACTTGGGGTAACACAGTTGCTGGTCCTATTTTTAGAGAAGTAGCAAATCAAAGCGCAAGAATTTTAAATATTCCGCCAGATAAAAATGTAGTACAATAGGTAAAAGAGGCTAAGTGGATATGTTATTAAAAGATTTATTAAAACTTTTATCTGATTATAAAACTAAGAATTATTCAGAAGTTGAAATAAGTGGACTTTCTTATAATTCTTTAACTACAAACAAAGGTGATATTTTTATTTGCATTAGAGGTGAATATTCTGATGGTCATAAATATGCAAAAAATGCCGTTGAAAAAGGTGCGGCAGCTTTATTTTGCGAAGAAGAATTACCAATAGAAATCCCTCAAATAATTGTAAAAGATACAAAAAGATTAATGGCGAATATCGCAGCGGCTTTTTACAACGAGCCATCAAAGGATATTAATTTAATTGGTATTACAGGAACAAACGGAAAAACAACTGTTACTCATTTACTTCAAAGAATTTTAGAAGAAAATAATGAAAAATGCGCACTAATTGGTACTTTAGGATATAAATTATCAAGTAATGATGAGTATAAAGAAGCTAAACACACAACTCCTCAGCCACCAGAATTACAACGTGATTTAAGATTAATGGCTGATAAATCTATTAAAAATGTTGTTATGGAGGTTAGCTCACACTCATTAGAACAAAAACGTGTTGGTTGTTGTGATTTCAATGGTGCTATTTTTACAAACTTAACTCAAGACCATTTAGATTATCATATCACTATGAGGAATTATTTTAAAGCAAAAGCTATTCTTTTTGAAAACCTTAAAGAAGGTACGTTTGCTGTTATTAATGCTGATGATGAATATGCTAAAGACTTTATTAATATTATTCCAAAAGGTGTTAATGTTTTAACTTATGGTGTAAAAAATGATGCAGATATAAAAGCAGAAAACATTGATTTTTCAGTTGATGGTGCAAAATTAACAATAAAATTCGCAGATAAAGAAGAAAAAATGAACCTACACTTAAACGGAATGTTTAGTGTATATAATGCTTTAGCTGCATTTGCTGGTGCACTATCTATGGGAGTTGATTATAAAGTTATAATTTCAGCACTTGAACAAACAAAAAGTGTTGCGGGTAGATTTGAAATTGTATGCAAAAAACCATTAATTATTGTTGACTATGCTCACACCCCAGATGGTTTAGAAAACGTATTAAAAGCTGCAAGGGAAATAACTCCTGCGACCTCAAATTTAATATGTTTATTTGGTTGTGGCGGTGATAGAGATACAACAAAACGTCCTAAAATGGGCAAAATTGCTGATGAATTATCAGATAAAGTAGTTGTAACTTCTGATAATCCTCGTAGCGAAGACCCTCAAATCATTATTTCTGATATAATGACAGGTATAAAAACCGTTGATACAAAAAGAATTTTTGTTGAAATTGACAGAGGAAATGCAATAAAATTCTTAAAAAGCATTTCAAATCCTGAAGATGTTATTGTTCTTGCAGGAAAAGGACACGAAGATTATCAAATCTTAAAAGATGAAACAATTCATTTTGATGATAGAGAAGAAGCAAAAAAAGTATTTGCAAGTATAAATTAATTTAGTTGGAGGTATATATGAAATTAACTGTTTTAGGTCCGGGATGTTGGGGTTTAACCTTAGCTTGGCTTTTAACTGATAATTTTGAAGAAGTTTGTGTATGGGGTAGAACAGCTGATATTTCAGATGAATTGAAACAATACAAAAGAACAACTAAACCATTACCTGTCCAATTAAGTGATAAAGTTGAAATTACTGATAATCTATCATCAGCAATTAATGGCGCAGACATAATTTTATTAGTAGTTGCAACTTCTGGTATTAGACCAGTTTGCAAACAATTAAAAGAAGCAGGTTTAAAAGACAATCAAATCCTTGTTAATCTTTCAAAAGGTTTAGAATTACCATCTTTAAAAAGAATGTCTGAAGTAATAAAAGATGAATTGCCAACTTCTAAATTAGCTATTTTATCTGGACCAACCTTAGCAAAAGAAATTTTAAATGGCTGTCCAACTGCAGCTTCTGTTGCTTCTGATGATATGGAAGTAGCAGAATTTGTTCAAAAACATTGTAATGTACCATCTAAATTCAGATTATATACAAATTCTGATGTAATCGGAGTAGAATTAGGTGGAAGTTTAAAGAATGTTATTGCAATTTCATCAGGTTTTGCAGATGCTATGAA
>JAZSQW010000078.1:0-2383 GCA_045538205.1 Candidatus Avigastranaerophilus sp.
TAAATCTATCAATATGTTGGCTAATGCCATTTAATGATGTCCAACCTGGACTCATAAAATTAACTTTATTATAATCTTCTTGACCAGCAACAACAAATGCTACTTCTTTTCCAGATTTTGCAGCTTGAGTACAAAGGCCATCACCTGTATTTTTCTTATACATATCTGTCACTTCAAAAAAATGACCAAACCCTCTTGTTTTACGAACAATTTGTTTTACTTCATTAATTTGTTCTTTTGTTCCAGCCAAAGCATATACTCTGCCAAAATTTACATTGCTTGAAATATTTCCGATTTTCATATACATTCCTTTTTTACAAGTTAAAAAACCTGTAAAAAAATATTTTGCTATTCAAGGGAAATAAAAAATTATAATGTTACTTTCTCACCATTATTTTGTTTATTAAGAATATTTCTTAATTTCATAATAGCTTGTGCGTGAATTTGACAAACTCTTGATTCTGAAACTTCAATACTTTCGCCAATTTCTTTTAAAGTCATATTTTCGTGATAATAAAGCACCATTACCATACGTTCACGTTCAGGCAATTTTTTCAAAGCTTCTTGAAGCTCATTTTTTACATCTCTTTGAGCTAATTTTTCTAAAGGATTATCTGACCTTGTATCTTCCAATGTGTCGATAATTTCAACACCCTCATCACCTGAATATTTTTTATCATATAAAGAACCAACAGAAGTATCTTCAGATAAAATTTCAACAACTTTTTCTTTCTCAATCCCAACATAATCAGCAACTTCTTGATTGGTTGGTGTTCTGCCTAATTCTTGTTTCAATGTTTCGATGGCAGTTTTAATATCTTTAATTTTTTTTCTTACACTTCTTGGCAACCAATCTTGAGCTCTCATTTTATCAATGATAGCCCCTTTAATTCTCATAATTGCATATGTTTCAAATTGAGCACCTTTATCAGGTGAAAACTTTTCAATAGCATCTATTAAACCTTCAACACCATAACTTGTAATATCTTCAATAGCACAGTTAGGAGGCAAGTTTAACTTGATTCTGCCAATAACATACTTTGTTAAATAAATATATTGAATAATTAAAACATCTCTCAACTTTTTATTTGTTTTATCAGCAAGATAAGCCATCCAAATACTTTCAATTTGAGTATCTGATAACCTTTTTATATGATTATATGAATTATTTTGCTCTATATTCTCGCTCATTTTTTTCCAAATAGAGATGTTTCTATACTATATTAATTGTATAGACTTCTTTGAATTATCAAATCATATAGATATATGAAGTTTTAAAAAAAATACTATTTATTTATCAATATAGGCATTTGTTTTATTGTTTTATGCCAACTAATTGAATTTTCAATATCTAAGAAATATGTTTGTCCAAACATTTCAACTTCATATTTACTTTGATTTTTCTCAGCAGAAAAACCTTTATTTTCAAGAATATTTTTCATTCTTTTTTGTTCAATTAAATTGCCAAAAAGGTTTATTCTTACTTCTTTGTTAGATGTATTATATAAAGCTTTTTCAACAGCAACTTGTAATAATTTTTCAATAGCTTGATTATAATAATTACTTGTTTGTGCATTTATGTTTATTATATAAACGCTATCTTTATAAACTTTTAAATCCATAGAAGCTATAACTTTATCATCGTCAACTCTTATAGAATATTTTTCCACCATATTTTTAGAAGAAAATTTTCTAAATAATTGAACATTAAAAACTTTTAAACCAAATAAACCTTTTTTAGACAAAGAAAACTCTTTTATCATCTCCCAATTAGGAAGAAGATAAATACCATCAAACAATTCATCTATGTTTATTTTCTTATTAACTTGTGGTTTTATTAATGTCGTAGTAATCATTTGATTTTTAACTTCTCTGATATATCTAAAACTATTAACCAACTTTCAGGGATTAATACTTTTGGAACTTATTTTATCACGTTTTTATGAATTTTGCTATCAAATATATAAAACCGATAAATATATTTTTTGCTACTTGAAAAATAGAAAGAACAACAAAAATAGTTGTTCTTTCTATAATTAAATTTTTAATTATTCAGCGTAAACACTAACTTGTTTTCTGTCACGTCTGTGTGGTTCAAATTTAACAACGCCGTCAATTAAAGCGAATAAAGTATAATCTTTACCCATACCTACATTGTTACCAGCGTGGAATTTTGTACCTTTTTGACGAACGATGATATTACCAGTAGTAACTGCTTCACCACCGAATTTTTTTACGCCTAATCGCATACTTTCACTGTCACGACCGTTTTTACTCGATCCGACACCCTTCTTTTGTGCCATCTTATATTCTCCTTAAATTATTTTCTTAAACTATTCTTCTGAAGTAGCTTCTGCTGCATCAGCTTTTTTTGCTGTAGTTC
>JAZSQW010000119.1:0-7395 GCA_045538205.1 Candidatus Avigastranaerophilus sp.
AGCCCTGCAAAAGTTATTTCAGTTGCAGCTGACCAGGACGAAAAGACAGCAAGCGTTATTGTACCAGATTATCAGTTATCATTGGCAATTGGTAAAGAGGGACAAAACGCACGTTTAGCAGCTCGTCTTACAGGATTTAAAATAGATATTGCGTGGTTTGAGTTAGCGCTATATCCGCATTTTGTACAATAGAATACATCATTTTCTCCTGCATTGCTTTCAGCATCTTCGTTTACAAGCACCATAAATTCGTGAGAAACGCTACCGCCGATAGCACCTGAATCTGATTGAACCATTTTTGTTTCTAAACCACAACGTTCAAAAATTCTTTTATATGCTTTTGCCATTATTTCATATGATTTATCAAGACCTGCTTCATCACAATCAAAGCTATATGCGTCTTTCATAATAAATTCACGACCACGTAATAAGCCAAAACGAGGGCGAACTTCATCACGGAATTTTGATTGGATTTGATACAAATTAACAGGTAATTGTTTGTAAGAACGAATACCTTCACGAGCAATAGAAGTAATAACTTCTTCATGTGTTGGTCCAAGACACATTTCACGATTATGTCTATCTCTTAAACGCATTAATTCTTTGCCGTAAACTTCCCATCTGCCTGATTCTAACCATAATTCAGAAGGTTGAACAAATGGCATTAATAGTTCTTGTGCGCCTGCATTATCCATTTCTTCACGAACAATGTTTTCGATTTTCTTTAATACACGCCACATTAATGGTAGATAATTATAAACACCACTTGCTAATTTACGTATGTAACCTGCACGAACTAATAATTTATGGCTCATTACTTCTGCATCTGCAGGAAACTCTCTTAAAGTTTGTACGAATAAGTTTGACATTTTCATATGAAATAATCCTCTATTTCTTAATAAGACAAGAATATTTTATCACAAACTTTGCTAAACTTGGATAATTTGATACAATGAGGATATGATAAAAAAATTATTTAAAAGCATAATATTTTCTTTGACATTTTTGTTTGTTATAACAAACAGTGCTTTTGCTATGAAGTTTAATGATGTGCCAGAAGGTTATTGGGCTTATGCCGCAATAGATAAAGTTGGCGATTTGATGTATGCCGATGGTTATCCTGAAGGTGAATTTCGACCAGAAAGTTTTATTACACGTGCAGAATATGCAACTATGATTGTAAAAGCTCTTGAACAGGTTGATAAACCTGTTGATGAAATGCACTTTTTTGAAGATGTTCCATATACACATTGGGCTTATAAATATATAATTAAGGCTGCAGATTTGGATATTTTTGAAACTCTTGATGAAAATTATTTTTATCCTGAAGATTATGTTCCAAGAACAGAAATAATTACATTCTTAGTTAATATTTTGCGTTCAGAAGATATTTCAAGAAAAGAAGCAGCTGACGTTCTTTCTAAAAGATATCTTGATTATCAAGATATTCCTGATTGGTTTAAGTTAACAGCAGGTAAAGCAGCTGTTTTAGATGTTATTGCACAAGAGCCTGAAAGAAGAGATTTTCTTGATTGCCATGAAAATGTTACAAGGGCTGAAATGGCAACATTCTTGTTTTACTTGAAACGTGAAGTAAATAGATATTTACAAGAAAGAATTGAAAAAGAAACATCTCCAACAATTGTTGAAAATGGTATTGTTATAGAAAATGTAACAAGAGATGGTGATGTTGTAACTCTTCCAATAAAAACAGTTCTTCCTATTGTCGTTTCAGGTCAAATAAGTTCAGATGGTTCTATGCCTCGTGACATGTTCCGTGCACGTTTCGCTAATAATCTTACAGATAGTGAAAATTGTCTTATTTTCTCGCAAGATTTGATTTTAATAGGTAAGGTTTTAGATACAACAAGAAGTAGAAACTTTATTAGAAATGGCGAAATTCTATTTGAACTTTCTGCTGTAAATAATAAAGAAAACTTTACTCGTATAATGGCTTATGCAGAATGCCAAGAAGTTTTAGCTGAGGGTAATAAGTTTAAAAAGTTTGTTAAAACAATCATTAAAGGACGCAACTTTGTTTTAAAAGATGGACAAGTTGTTTATGTAAGACTTTTCCAACCTATTAGAGTTAATTTAGTTACTGGTGAAGTTTTTAAATAGTAAAGATTAAAGAAAAAGAGGAAGCTAAAAACTTCCTCTTTTTTAATTATCTTTTAATTCCCATAGCTTCAAGTGCATTTAAGAAATTTTGTGCAGTTGCTTTTTGAACATCAGGTGGTACAACTCTTAAAAGCTCAACTGTTTTTGAAATAACAGGGTCTTTATCGTACCAACGATTACAAACTTTTGGACGAGCAAGCTCGTAAAATTTGTCGATTGCTTCTTTAGAAACTTTCTTTTCTATTTCTGCAAGAAAAATTTCTGCTTGTGCTCTTAATTCATTTTGATAATTTTGTAATAGGTTGATTACTTCTGATAAAACAGGATCTAAATCATACCATCTTTTATAACCGTGACTCACTTAAATTACCTCTATTTTGTTTTGGTTAACCGTTAAATTATCATCTTCGCTAATTCTTTCGATATCAGCGCCTAATAATTTAAATTTATTTTCTAATAGCTCATAGCCTCTATCAATATGGTAAATATTTTCGATAGTACTTACGCCATCAGCCATTAATGCGCAAACAACTAATGAAGCTCCAGCTCTTAAATCGCTTGCTTTTAAGTGTGCGCTTGTTAGATTCTTAACGCCTTTTATTAATGCGTGATTTCTTTCTTGATGAATATCCGCACCCATTTTTCTAAGTTCAGGCACTTGCATAAATCTATTTTCGTATAAACTTTCTGTAATTATACTCACTCCGTCCGCAACAGTTGCTAAAGCCATAGCCATTGATTGCAAGTCTGTAGGAAAACCAGGATATGGTTGAGTGATAATATTTACTGCTTCTAATTTTTTTCTGCAACTAACTTCAATTGATGTTGGATCTACTAATTTAACATCAGCACCCATTTTAGTAAGTTTTGAAGTATAGAAGGTTAAATGGTTAGGGAAGATATTTCTGATAATACCTTTACCTTTGGTTGCAATAATTGCAGCCATATATGTGCCTGCTTCAATTCTATCTGGAATTGTTGTGTATTCAATTGGTTTTAAATCATCTTGTTTTACACCATTAATAACAATTTCAGATGTGCCAGCGCCAATAACATCAGCGCCCATAGCATTTAAAAAATTAGCCAAATCAACAATTTCAGGTTCTTGTGCTGCATTTTGAATTCTTGTTGAACCTTCAGCTAAAACAGCTGCTAACATAATGTTTTCTGTAGCACCAACAGAAGGAATATCTAAATAAACATCACAACCTTTTAGTTTTTTAGCTTTTGCGTGAACATAACCATTTTCTATTTTAATGTTTGTTCCTAATGCTTCTAAACCACGGATATGGAAATCAACTTTTCTTTCGCCAATTGCACAACCACCAGGAAGTGCAACAATTGCTTCTTTGCATCTACCTACAATTGCACCTAAAACAATAAATGATGCTCTCATACGGCTAACTAATTCATAGCTTGCACGAATATTTGTAATTTCAGTTGCATCAATTACAATTGATTTTTCTTCTTTATTGTATTCTACCTTTGCACCTAATTGTTCAATAACGTTAAGCATAATAACAACGTCAGAGAGTTCTGGTACGTTATATATTTTAGTAGCACCTTTTGCTAAAAGAGCAGCTGCCATAAGCTTTAAAACGGCATTTTTTGCACCGCTAATTTGCACTTCTCCCTTTAATTGTTTGCCACCAGTTATTCTAATTTTTTGTGTCAATTTTCCTCCGAGGTAAAAAAGAATACAATATCCCTTTTTATATAATAATATAACTTATTGTGTCATGGGTAAATAGATTAAATATTGTAAACAATAATTAATTTTATACATCAAATGCACTATATTCTTGAAGCCAATTTAAGTATAGAATAGTGTTGGAGATAGTATATTATGAAATCAAATGAAGAATTACTACAATTAGCTAAAGACGTTGCCCAAAAGGCATATTGTCCTTATTCGAAATTTGCAGTAGGGGCTTGTGCTTTGTATGAAAGTGGTAATTATTATGTTGGTTGTAATGTAGAAAATTCAAGCTATGGGCTTGGAATTTGTGCGGAAAGAAATGCTATTTCAACAGCTATTGCAATGGGTGAAAATTCTAAGTTGATTAAAATAGCTATATATTCGCCAAATACAATAAGATGTGTGCCTTGTGGGGCTTGTCGCCAATGGTTACAAGAGTTTGAACAAGGTCAAAATATTAAAGTAATTTTGGAAGATAAAGATAATTCACTTTCTATGTATAAGTTAAGTGAATTATTACCATATTCGTTTAATTCAAATATGTTATAATTAGTACTGTGAGAGAGGGCGCCTGATGGCAGATTATACCATTAATTATGAAGAAATAGCTGAATGGCTTAAACTATATAAAAAGACTGAAGATGCAAAGACAAAAAAACATTTGCAAAATGTAATTGCTTTGGCGGCTATGCCTTTAGTTAAAAAAATCTCAAGAGGCTTAGCAAGAAGAAATACTGACCCTGTTGAAGATATTATTCAAGTTGGTAGTGTTGGTTTGGTTAAAGCTATTCAATTGTATAATCCAAAAGTTAGTGAAAATTTTAAAACATATGCTACATATTTAATAACTGGTGAAATACGCCATTATCTACGTGATAAAGTTGCAATGATTAAAGCTCCTCGTGAAATTTATGAGCTTGCATATCGTGTAAATAAAGTTATGCAAAAATTAAAAGATGATCAAGGTAATGAACCATCTGAAATTGTTTTGGCAGAAGAGTTAGGTACTTCAGTTGGTAAAATTAAAGAAGTTATTGATGTTGAAAGACGTAAACAAACTATTTCTTTAGACCAAGTTATTTCAACAGGAAATGATGAATCTTTATCTTTATTCGATAAGATTTCTGATGACAATCATTATAATTTGGAATCTTTCCAAGAAGATAAAATTTTGATTAAAGATGCTATTAACAAATTAGATGTTAAACTTCAAGAAGTTGTTATTATGAATTATTTTGATGATATGAGTCAAACTCAAATAGCTTCTGTGTTAGGAATTTCTCAAATGCAAGTTTCAAGAAGATTGAAGAAAGCATTATCAGAATTGTTTGTAATATTATCAGAAAAAGAAAAGATTAAATAATGGTTTTAGCTGACATTATAATTTATACATATATTTTTATTGTAGGTGCTTGTATTGGTAGTTTTTTAAACGTTGTTGCGTTGAGAGGTTTAACAAACGAATCTATTGTTTTTCCTGCATCTAAATGTCCTGTTTGTAAGGAAAAAATAAAATGGTATGATAATTTACCAATAATTTCATATTTATTTATTTTTAGAGGTAAATGTAGAGCTTGTGGTTGCCATGTTAGTTGGCAATATCCAATAGTTGAAACAATTACAGCTGTTTTATTTACTTTGACTTTTATGTTCTATGGAAGATCATTTAATACACTTTTATTGTGGATAATGTTGAGTTTAGCTATTGTAATTTCGATTACAGATATTAAAGAAAAAGCTATTTTTGATAAACATTTATGGTGGTTAATTTCTTTTGCAGTAATATATTCTGTATTTTTTAATGATTGGAAATTTTCTTTAATTGGTTTGGTTTCAGCTACAATTGGTATGGAAATTTTATCAAGAGTTTTATATATTTTTAAAAGCAAAGATTTTGACTTTGAAGAAGAAAATGTAGAAGTTCAACAAGAAGAAAAAACAGTAGCAAAAGATTTCCATTTTTACTTGGCATTAGTGCTTTTATTTGTATATAGTTGGTTTGTAGATTTATCTATTTTGCAATGTATAATAAATGCTTTGGTTTGTTTGGTAATTACAAAATTAAGCTTTTTCTTTATTAATAAAGGTTTATCAAAACTTCCAAGAAAAGAAGTTATAGAGCAAAAAGAAATCAGTGCAGAAAAAATTGAAGAAGAAAAAGAAATAAGTGAATATGTTAAAAAGACAAAAAGAGCATTTGGTTCGGGTGATACATATGTAATTGCAGCGGCTGGTGCTTTACTTGGTTGGAAGTTGGCAATTTGCGTGTTTATACTTGCTGTTTTATTGCAAGTTGTTGTTATTATTCCACAATTTGTAAAAGGTTTATTTGATAACAATAAAAATAGATTATTAACATCAATGTTTTTATTAGTGATTTTTGGCTTGTTCCAATTTGCGATGTTAAAAGAATTATTGCCAATGAATATAGCACTTTCTGCAGTTATAATTTTTGCAATGTTATATTATGCGTTAGACACAATTTTGAGAATACGTTCAACTGTTTTGGATTTAGAAGTTAAGTCAATGCCATTTGCACCTGCATTATTAATAGCAATGTTTACTGTCTTCTTTTTTCAAAATGGCATTAACAACTTATTAAATATGATTTTCTAATTTTCTAAATTGAATTGGCATTTACAATTTTTTTTCTTATCACTAAAAAGTTTTGTACTTTCTAAAACTTTTATAGCTTTCCCATTTTCAAAAATAATTTCTTTATCAACAGTTGTAAGTCCTTTAATCACTTTTTTAGAAGAATTTATTTGTGAAAGTTCACCATTTTGATTGTATTTTATTTCTTTTTTTACTTCAAACCCATCATTAGTTTCAACATAATCAATAATTATACGTTCTAAAACACCATTTTTAAATTGGAAATTCTTTGCACATTTTTTACCCATATTAGTTGAAACTTGTGAATCAATTGTACAAGTTAAATATTCATTACCATCAGGTGTTTTGCTAAATTCATATATTGTATTTGTATTTTTATTTGAAGTTTTAGGAATAATGATTGACTTTAATATTCCACCACGCTCAAAAATACTTTTTCTTTTAACTTCTTTACTAACAGGAATATATTCAACCATGGCTAATTGATTTCTGCTCTCTTGAATTTTTTCAACCATTTTGCCATTTATTCTTCGTCTGTTATTTTTATATATATTAATGATTTCTTCTTTTGCATCTGTTACAGATAGATAAAGTCTTTTTGCTTCTTGCATCAAACTTTCTGCATATTCTTTTTCTGCATCAACGGTAACCATTAAAGCAGAAAGTTGAAGGTCGTTAATAGGTTTTGTTTGTATTTTGCCATCAAACATACCTGTTTTTGTAGCGCAAAAAGAAACATTATTTTTAACAAAACAATCAAATTTTAAAGGAGTCGTTTTGAAATTATTTGAAGTATTAATTTTTGGAGAGATGAAATTAATTTTTTGAATATGCATATTTTACCTTTGAGTTGTTGTTTTAAAAACAGGTAAAAAATTTTTTTGCTAAAAAGTGTGAAAATAATTGTGAATGTTAGCTTAAAATGATAATATAATTATGAAATTTTTTTCGAGGAGTGT
>JAZSQW010000167.1:0-2191 GCA_045538205.1 Candidatus Avigastranaerophilus sp.
GTTTAAAGCTTCTGATAAGTTTAATTTTATATTGCAAGATGGTTTAACATATTTGCGAAACAACAAAAAAAAATATGATTTAATTATCGTTGATGTTGCAAATAATGATGGAATTGATTTAAGATTTTTGTCTGATGAATATTTTAAATCAATAAAAAAATCTTTGAAAAAAGCAGGCATGTTTGTATCAAATATGTGTGCTTCACCTGATTTTAAAAACAAAAAGAATCTATTCTTTAATAAATATTTCCCTATTTATAAAGAATATTTCAAACACAATCACCTTTTCAAAGGTGACTATTCTGATGAAGTTTATTACAAATCTTTCTTTAATCTTGATGAAAGAGTAATTGATATAACAAATGTTATTATTATTTCTACTGATAAATATGCAAAAATAAATCAAAATAAAGCAATTGAAGATAAGATAAAAGATTTAAATATAGATATTTGCAAATATTTAAAAGATTTAACCTTATAATTTTCTTTCAGCTAAATCTACATATTCTTTAGCAAATTTTTCGTAAGACATATCTTTTACTGTTTCATAGCCTTTTTCTGCCATAGAAATATATTCTTCGTCAGATAAATTCATCATCTTATACATTTTATCTGCTAATGGTTTGATTTTAAATAATCTTGAAAAATCAGCAATCATACCATTTTCATTATCAATAATTAAATCAGCAGCGCCACACAATGAACCTGAAATAACGGGTTTTGAATATATCATCGCTTCTGTTACAACAAGCCCAAATGGTTCTTTTAATGAAGGGACTAACAAACAGTCTATAGACTTATAAAAATTTTCCATATTATCTTGTAATGGCATAAATTCAATATATTTTGCTAAGCCTAAAATGTTAACAGCCATATTAATAAGATTAGCAAAACTTTTTTTCTTATAATAATCTCTATTTATAATTTTTACTTCAAAGTTTTTAGTTTTTAGTTTCAATAAAAATGAAGAAAATAAAGTTAAAAATGCACCTTTTTTAGTAAAGCTTTTTCCAACCAAACCAAATATAAATTTTTCTTTATTAGGAAGTCTTATATCTTTTTCACGATAATCTACACCAGGTGGAAGAATAAATAATTTTTCTGTTGGAATACTATAAATTTTTGAATAATCTTCTTTAATAATATTTGAAGAAATAACAATTTTATTAGTATTTTTTGTATTTTCTATATTTCTTTTAAATCTTTCATATTTATCTTTATTTCGTTTTGAAAATAAATTTTTAAAAGCTACACAAAATTTATTTTTCTTCCAAAGATATGAATGGCTGTGTGAATAAGTAATTTCAGCTGGATACTCTATATTTGTTGAAAAAACCAAATCATAATTTTTCATGATTTCATCAAAATTTTTATCGAAATTTTCATCTTTTTGATAAAGATTAATTCTATTATTATGTTTTACATGAAGAATATCAGCATAAATATCGATTTCATAATCTCTATTTATAAGTTCTTTAATAACATAAGAATTTACTTTTTCCCCACCACCATAAAAAACATTTTCATTATATTCAGCAACTATAAAAGCTACTTTCTTCTTTTCTTGCATCTTTTCTTAATTCCGATTCTATGGGAAAAATTATAGCATAAAAAGAGGCTCGAAAGAGCCTCTTTATAAATTCTTTATATCTATAAACTATGCGTTTGCGCCAGCTTTAGAAATAATTTCTTCTTGAACGTTTGTAGGAACTTGTTCATATTTCAAGAATTCCATAGAGAATGTACCTCTACCTTGAGTATTTGAACGTAAGTCTGTTGCGTAACCGAACATGTTACCCAATGGAACTGTAGCTCTTACAATAACGTTACCTGTGTTACCTAAAGGTTCTTGACCTTCGATTCTACCACGACGTCTTGAAATGTCACCGATGATTGTACCTGTGTATTCATCTGGAATTTCGATTTCAACTTTCATCATTGGTTCTAAGATACAAGGTCTTGATTTTTTACAACCATCTTTAATAGCCATAGAACCAGCGATTTTAAATGCCATTTCAGAAGAGTCAACTTCGTGATAAGAACCATCATAAAGTTCAACTTTAACGTCAATCATTGGATAACCAGCTAAGATACCGCCTTCAAGAGCTTCTTCCATACCTTTTCTTGCAGGTTCGATGTATTCTTTAGGAATAGCACCACCAACGATTTTGTTTTCGAATACGAAACCTTC
>JAZSQW010000170.1:0-21292 GCA_045538205.1 Candidatus Avigastranaerophilus sp.
AAAAGAGAACTTAATAATGAATAAAAAAGCAACTTTTTATGAGGCAAAAATACTGGAATAAATTTTAATAAAAGATTTTCTTTTTTATCTGATTTTACAAAATCTACATCTGGCTCAAAAAAAACAGCATAACCAGTCCACCATTTAAAAAATTCTTCATAACTAATTTTTTTCTTTTTTTGAAGTGGATCCGGGTCCCAAATTTCTATTTTCTTTTTGCCAATGTGTTTTACTACAACGTAGTGATATGTCCAATGTATTTCATCAAACTCTATTTTTAAATGAGCAATAAAAGGTGTTCGTATTGCCGAAGTTATAGCTTTATGTTCTCCTTTTACTGCACGTGCTTTTAAATTATATTGTTCTGCAGCTTTTATTAGTCCTTTTAAATTTGTACCGTCGACATCAGTCCCTGCATCATTCCTAATAGAGGCTATTTGTAACATTATTCCAAAATGCGATGCTATCATTGCAAGACAAGCAGCACCACAATCAGTTTCATCAAATTGCTGAAAATATCTCATTTTTTCTATGTCTCTTCAAAAAATGCCTTTATAATTTTATTAATGTCAACTCTATTTTCAATAAGTTTTATAAAAAAATTAATTGATTCTTCTATGACATATTTTCGTATACTACATTCAATATCATCAATTTCGAAAGCAGATTTTCCTTTTACTATACTATTATAATGGCAAGTTCCTCCACATAAATATCTAGCCCAACAAGATGGACATTTATCTAGTTGATTAACAAGAATTGGTTTTAATACATCCGACGCACTTTTCCTTTCACTTATATTCCCCAATAAATATTTTTCATCCCCAATAACATATAAACAAGGATACATATCACCTTTTGAATCTAGAACAACTTCTGTCCCCCAAGTACATCTATTATATTGTCTACTCCTAGAGAAAAGATTTCCTAATGCGAGCATACTCAAGTCTTCTTTTAACAATTTAAACGAAGAAAAATCATCATTTAATACCTCTTTATAAAGAACGTCATATAATCTTTTATATCCATCTTTTAATTTTTCAATATCTTCCATATTGAATGAAACTGTATTTCCATTTCTTACTGGACACATTTGAATTGCAATTACATTTAAACTCTTAAAAAATGAATATAATTTATCTGGATATGGATAATCTTTTGTAAGCACACATGATATTTTTACATCAATTTCATTTTCTTGAAGACATTTTACATTTTTAATTACATCATTATATGAATCCCTATTATCATAATATTTTCTATTTTTATTATGAATTTCGGCAGGACCATCAAGACTTATCCAAAAAGGATTTATATTTATTCTTTTTATTAATTCTATATTTTCCTTTGAAATATTAGTTCCATTTGACATAAACCAAATTGTAAATTGTTGAAAATCTCTATGAATTAAATAGTTTGGGTAAAAAGTTTCTAATAATTCCCTGTTTAAACGTAATAATCTTTTTTTATCCAAAAATTTTGGATTATATCTTCTTTTAAATAAAATATCATTTACTTTTTCTTTTTCTGAAAATTTTGAATATAAGTTTTTATCCAAAATAATTTTTTTGAATTCCTCACTTATATTATCTGATACATAAAAATCAGATAATCCGTATAAATTACGTTTTAAGATTCTTAAAAATTCCTCTGTTTTTCCATCTGTTACATCTGATTCTGTTATATATAGATTTTCATATTCTGTTAATTTGTCGTCAAATGCTTTTATTTTTTCAACATCAAGAAAAGATTCTGCTGTCATATCTATTGAAAAAATTATTTCATCATTTTCAATTTTAAAATAGTTATTTGCATAATCAATTACTTCAAAAGATTTTTCCAAATCCATTACATTTTTATTATTTTTATGTCTATAACAATAACTACAGTTTAAATTACATTTATTTGAAAAATTTATTGTAAGAAATGTTTTAGCAATTCTTTTTACATTATGAACATCATTCCAAGTAAGTAACTTTTCAAAAAATTTTTTGATTTTTTCTTCGGTATATTCATTTTGGACAAAGGAATTTTCTGTAACTAAAAAAACTTCTATTTCCTTATCTATTGGAAAAACATTTTGCGAAAAGGCATCATATAAATAATCATTCCCATTTTTACCATTAAATAATTTTATTCTATTTTGTTTCAATATCTCGTGTTTTAGCTCTTGTAAATTCACTTTTTACTCCAACGTCAAAATAAATTTTTCTAGTTCTGAAATAAAATCTTCCAAAGTTTTGTATTTGTCGCGATTGTTTTGGTAATTGTCTAAAAACTCTGCAATTGCGGGAACGTAAATCATCTTTTGTTTTTGAACGGTATGTTTATTCAAATGCTCAACATATTCTTTTGCTAACATCTTTTCCCAAGCTTTATTTGCACACGCTTGATTTATTGTTTCGTTCAAAACATAAAAACCTGAAGGATATCCATTCATACTGTATGCACGACTATTATTATTATACACACTTGCGAATTTTTTTAGAATTTTTTCATTTTTGTGTAATTCTTCTACTATTTCTTTTGTCATAGGGTGAGAAAATTCATGTGACAATAAATATAAAAATCCAGCTTCATTTTCTTTTTCATTTGCCATAATAACTGAATGAAGTATTTTTTTTCCATCTGGAGAAGTAAACGTAATTCCAAAATTTCCACCAACGTGAGTTAAATAAAGTTTTATATTGTCTTCTATTTCTTTACCATAAAAATCTTCTATCCAAACATCAAGTTTTGCTTTTAATAAGATTGTTTCAAATATTTCAATCATTTTTTCATACACAGAAACATTTTCCATAAAAAAATTATCAAACTTAGTACTAATTCTAAAATCTTTTACAGCTTCTAAATATTGTTTTGATTTATAATATGAAATATATTTTGCAGGTCCATCCATTACAACAAAATTTTCATCATCAACTTTCATTATAAAATCAGACATATCATCTTTTAAATACATTCCAAATTCAGGAAGCCTTTGATAGGCAATCGCATTGTTAGTTAAATACAAAGCTTTATGATTTGCATAAGGAGCAAAATATTCATCAACTTTATCCAAATAAAGGTGTGTATTCCACTCATTTTTTCCAAAAGGAACAATATTTCCCAATCGTCCCAAAATCATCATCATTTCAACATTTGGGTCAACCATAACATCAATTTTGCCAACCGTTTTTACAATTGGTTTTGCTTCAAATTGATTTTGTGATTCTTTACCTTTGCAAGAAACAAAAACACATAAGATAGAAAATAAAATAATTTGAATAATTTTTTTCTTCATAAAACCACCTTGTAATCACAATATTTTTTTTCATTAATTCTTAGGATGTTCAATAAGTTTTTTCTTCCTATCTTTAAGTTGAACCTAGAAATCAAATCATTCATAAAAAATAGTTACGTTTTATACTTATTGAACATCCTATTTTCAGAAACTTTTATGGTAACAAAGAACCTCCGCTAGGAGTAACACCTATACAACCATAATTATAACTTGGAGTGTAATAACAGCCTCCACCTCCGCCACCACAACTTCCACCAATAACATCAATCATGTCTACTTCAGAAACTTCTGAAAATAAACCTTGTACATCTGATTCAAAACCAAATGATTCTAAAACATTAAAACTTTCTAATGTTCTCATTTTTTTACCTCTTAAAGTATTAATTTTCATATTGTTGTATCCGGATTACAACATTTTTAGTTTTACAACGTAAAACTATTTTTTATTTTTCAAGACATAGTATGTCTCTAAAAATTCTTTAGGATTATTCTTAATAGTTATGCAAACGGGATTAATTTCTTTATTCTCTTTCTTGTTATTAAATCTATGTCGTGGACATCCCCCCATACAAGAATAAAGAAATAAACAATCTTTACACTTTTCTTCTTCAAAAGCAGAACTATTCATAACATAAAATTGACTTAAGTTTCTTTCATCCTTTATACCTGAAAGTACATTTCCTATCTTTTGTTTAGAACTACCTATATCTTCCCAACATTTAAAAATATCTCCATTACTATCTATTACATACGTATTTACAATTTGAACACCACAACTTGTTAATTTATTCTGCAATGGATATAGCTGCGTTGTCGGAATTTTATATTTTTTTGCTAATTCTAGAACAAAATCTGCTGTTTCAAGAAAATTCATACATGTATGTGCATGACAATCTGATTCGGAATTTTTAAATACAAACGCAGGATATACATTGAAAAATCCATTGTATTTATCAAAAATTGTTTTATACAATTCGTAATACATATCTATATTTGTTTTATCAATATTTATACGAATTTGAACATGCAATTTTTTCCCATTTTTTATATAATAATTGTAGATTTTATCAAGAGAACTCATTATTGTTTGATATGAATTTCCACCATTTTTCATAGGTCTTCGTTCATTATGAGTTTCTTCTTTTCCATCTAAAGTAATCTGAATCATTTTAAAATTTTTCTCAAAGAAATATTCAATTTTTTCCGAGTCTATCAAAGAGCCGTTAGTTACAATTGATTGGTTTATTATTGGAATTTTTAATTCTTCAATTTTTTTATTAATTAAAACAAGTTTGTCCCATGCACAAAGAGGTTCACCTCCATACCAAGTTAAATTTATAGTTCTATAATTTCCTTTCTTTATAAAATTAATAACGCCTTCAGTAATTTCATCTGTCACTGTTAAATTTTGAACACGGTCTCCCTCATAACAATATGTACATTTAAAATTACAGGCCATTGTTGGTGCTAATGTAAGGTTAAGAACATAAGGATTAAATCTAGACTGGTAAGAAATAAATTTCATTCTTTTATAAAATTCTTCATCAGATTCATTTAGCAAAACACCAGTTTTAATAAATTCCTTTCTTATATCCTCTGGCAACTCTGAATCGTTCCCTGTTTCAAATAATTTTTTTATAGGTGTAGCATTACCTCATCAAATTGATAAAAACTATTTGAATTTCCACAAAATAATAAATATCCATTTTCTTTTGATTTAAAAAACAAATTTCTTTTTGAAACAAACATTTTTTATGTTACCTTCCTTTTACTATTAATTGTTTTCATATTCTAAAAATATGCTTCCAATCATTTTTATTATTAATTTGTATTAATTCTTCAATTCCAAGTTTTTGTTCATCCACTTTTTCGATTTTATTTATCAATTCTGGAATATTCATTATTCGTTTTTTATACAAAAGTTCAGTTCTTACACAACCATTTCTGTCATAATAAAAATCTAAATCATTTAAAATACTTTTCTCTTTATAGCTTATAATATTAATATTTGGATAATTATAAATTTCATAAACATTAGAAGTTGTATAAACTTGTAAACCAAAAGCAGCTGCTTGTAATAAATATGGATTAAATTCCTTTCTCTTTGTAAAATCAACAAATATAGAATTCTTTTTTATTAACAATTCTATTTCATTTAAATTTCCATTAGAATTTTTTAAATAAACAGCATCATTCATTTTTGCTATTTTAGATATTTCAGAAAGACGTTGTTCAAATATTATTTGTTTATTTTCAATACTTCTAATTTGTTTCTTATAAATTTCTTCATGAACTTGATATTTTAGATTTGCATAAAGTTTAAAATCTTCTAACAAAGATGCAAAGGTTACAATTGTAATCGTATAAGCATTTAATTTGCTAGTTTCTATTTTTTCTATAAACTTCTTAATTTCATCCACATTATCCAAATTCAAATCTATAATTAGAATGTTTTTATTTATGTGTTTGTTATTAGAATTCTTTAAATAAAAATTTATTTTGTTGGAACTTATACCTGGTTTTAAAATACAATTCTCATTTCTAACAAGAACTTTGTTGTAGATTCTGTTTCTTTCAATCATTATTTCTTGCGGTTGCCCATAATATAATAAATCACCCCACCAAACAAGATTTTCAAAGCATCCTTTATGATTATTTGAAATTAATTCATCAATATAGCTTTCAATGCTTCCAGAAAAAATAAGATTAGAGCGGTGATAATATTTCATTAATTCTTCATCATCCGCTGAATCTAATGGGAAAATATTAGTCTGATTTTTTAATTCGTCTCCGGTTATTTCCAAACTTGCATAATAACCATTATCATTCAGGGCTTTTAATAACTCTAGGTATAAGACATTATTATATCTATTTTCTGAATTTGCAGTTATTACAACTCTTGCTTTTTTTAAATTGCTAAATTCAGAAAATGTATATTTTGTTTTTTCTTTCCAAAATTCATCTAATTCTGTAATTTTATTTTTATTTATTATACTTATTCTTTTTCCAACTCTTAATAATTCTTTGATAATTTCATATAAATATTCTGTTGAAAAAACAGAATATTTATTGCTTAACATAATTTGCTCAAATGAATCAGTTTTATAAGGCAAAAAACTTCCAATTAATTTATAATCAGCAGAATCATCAAACGTAGAAACACAACCATTATTATTGGTTAACATTTCCTTTTTTATATTTTTAAATCCTACGAATAGAGTATTCTTCTGTTGCATCAGTAAATCTTCATTTAAAATTTCTGATAAATGTAAACCAGAATAAACTGTTTTATATAACTTACAAATACTTACAGAATCTAAAAACTGTTGTTTCATGAATATTTCTGGTTCGAAAGATTTATATTTGTTGTAAAAATATAAAAGATTTTTTTGATAATCTACTGGTGTTGTGTTAGATACACCATGCCACAAATGATATAAACAAATTTCTTCATCAAAAATAAAATATGCACCTTGCTTATATAATTGTAAGCCTAGTTCAACATCCTCTGCACCCCAGCCAGACCCAAATCCTTCATCAAATCCTGATATTTTCTCATATAACGACTTTTTTAAAGCAATGTTATGGGAGTACACAAGATACCAAGCAGAAGTTAAATCTAAGTCTATTTTCTCATGCGCTAAAATCATTAATTTTCGTTCATCTAAAATACACGGAATCGTTTCTAAACACTCAAAATTATTTTTTATTGTATCAGGAGTTATTACTTCATAAGAAATCTTGCTTAATAATTTTCTATACCCCAAAGAAACAGCTTTTTTATTTTGGTTTAAATTTTTATTATGTTTTTCTACAAATGTTCTAGACGGTATCATATCTGCATCTAGAAAAATCAAGTTTTTTCCCTTTGATGCTTCAACAGCAAACTTTCTATTTAAAGCTCGGTTTCCACTGTGATTTTTTTCTATTAATGTAATGTTTAACCCTTTTTCTTTATATACGTTTACATCATTCTGTATAGAGATTTCACTTCCGTCATCAACTATAATTATTTCAAAAAATTCCTTTTCTACCGTTTGTAATAAAAAAGCTTCTAAAATCAATTTTATTTCGTTTTGTTTGTTAAAATAGGTCATGAGAATACTTGTTTCAATATTTAACGTATTTAATAAAATTTCAGTTTTCTTAATTTCTTTTTTCTTCACAGCACTTTCTCTTTTTAATTTATTCGCATTATAACGCTATTTTTCCTGCTGTATAGGTCATAAAAAGTACATGTGACCGTTTATGACCTTTTTAAATTTTGAATATGACCGTTTATGACCTTTTTTTAACCCCAAAAAAGCTGTTTTTCTATTGACTTTTTTACAATTTTCTACAAGACAAAAAAAAGAAATAATTTTATTGACAAATAAACATTTCTTGTTAAACTAAAATAACAAAAAAAAAGTTTGAGGATAAAAAATGTATAATTCAAATTTAGCATTAAAAGACGACCATAACGTTTGGAAATTAAACGAATGGGACTACCTTGTAACTGAGCTTTCAAATGTTTTTAGATTCACAAAAGAAGAAAAAGAAAAATTTTCAAAAAATAAAGTTGCAAAATTAATTGCTTCCATTCCGTTTGTAGCAAATTGTGTTGAACCAGAACGCACTGCTATTGCTCATCTATGCCTTTATGTTGCAGAAATTAAAGGTTTTCAAAAATATTGTTCACATGTTCCTTCTGATGATTCTGATATATTCAATAGACTAGCGTTTATTTCTACTTTTGAAGGTGGAAACAGAGCAATTATTGAACACGGAATGAACATTCTAGCTTTGATTATGATAGAAAACTACAAAAGAACAGAAAAATCAGATAAAGAACAAGGGATATATAATCCTTTTGTTGCTGGAACTTGGAATTATAAAGAAATTAAAAATAAACTATTATGGGATATAAACAAAACTGAAGTTCCTGAAATAGATTGGATTTTAACTAACATTCCAAAGATGGTATGGTAACAAAATGAAAAACAAAAAACCTTTTTATTCAAAAAACACACTTTTACTATTTAGATTATTTTCAGTAATGGGTGTTGTTATTTTGTTAATAAGTTTTATACGAGATTTTTTCATTGGGACTTTACTTTCTAAAACAGTCTTTTTTGTAAATTTTTTTACTTCTATAAAAATTTCAGCTATAATACTTCTTTCTATGACTTCAATTTTTCCATACAAAATTGGATTTTGTTCTATTATTGCATTTATTTATTCAGGAACAATTATTTTTACAGAACCGTCAAATCCAATGGGCTTGTTCATGTTTATCCTAGGAATTATTTCCCTCTATGCAAGGGGATATTTTAATTCTCATAAAAAGTTAAAATTCTTAATTTCTATTATCATCTTTCTTATTCTCAATCTTACACAACTTCGTTTTGGTTCAGAAATATTTTTTACATCAATAATAGAAACTCTTGGTTTTGCTTTTGTACAACTTTTAATAGTCTATTTTTTTACCGCTGCTATAAAAAATACTTATAACATTAATTCATCAAGCAACATTTTAAATCTAAAAAATTATGACAAATTAACTATTCGGGATGCACTTTGGCTCATACAAATTCAAAACAAAGTAAAATATGATGCTATAGCAATAAATTCAAAAGTTTCCCCTGGAACTGTAAAAAACAGACTTAAATTCATTTTTTCCGTTTTAGAAGTTGGAGATAAACGAGGTTTTATAAATGAATATAGTACATTTGAAATCTGCTATGGTGAATACTCTTCTGAACAAATAAGCTCTATAACATTTACCGACGATGATTTTATTGAATAAAATCCACATTCTGGACGACAAAAAAATTGATTTCTGGATTGCTTCGCTGCGCTCGCAATGACGTGTTTTTTTTCAACTCGCAATGACGAATCAAATCAATTAATCTTCACCCCAAATGTGTAATATGGTTTTACTTCGTTTTGTGATGATGTAAAGTTTTGAATTAAGCCAATTTCGCCAAATAAATCAATTCTAATAGAAGATTGTGCTAAAGTTCCAAAGTTTGGGCCCATTTTTACGCTGGCTTTTAATGCAAATGCGTGAGAATAATTAAATTTTCCATTTGAAGCTTTTTCAAATATTTCTGGCAGTTTTGTAAAAAGCCAAGTTTCCATGGAAGTATCGTAATCAAAATTTAGGCCGCCGTAATAAACAAAAGAAAAGTCAAAATTTGCTATAAAAATTCCTGGTAAAAATGGAATTGCTTTTTGTAAATCGTAAGCAAATAAAATTGATTCTGCTTTTGTTGTAAAAAGTGACGGACGTTCATTTGGACGCTTTTGAGTTGTATCATAAGTGTACAAAATATATGGCAGCCCCGAAAACAAAATTGTAGTTGGAAGATTGTATGTAAAACAATCAACACATTTTATTGGAATTAGTTTTGGAATTGCAAATTTTAAATTAAGTTCTATGTTTCCAAGGTTTCCTTGGCTCAAAGATTGTGAAATATCTTTTAAATAACCAAGTACAAAGACTGAACCAATTGCAAATCCTGCTTTTTCATATTTTCCAGCCCCTGTTTTGTGAATATTTGAATAACTTACCCCAAACTGATTTGCAACATACAAAAAGTTTCTTAAATCGGTGCTGGCAGCATAACCTGGTGCAGGAATTGAAAAGAAAGACTTATTAATGTCATAATTAATAGTATTTCCTCGTCCCACAAAAACATTTACAGTGTCAGAAAAATTAATTGAACTAACTTTTCCAAAAGGAAGATTTATTCCGCCAGTTAAATATAATCGGGATTGCTTCCAGCCTTTTGTGTCAAATTCTGTGGCAAGTTCAGAAGAAAAAGAAAGCAAAGAAGAAGAACTTTGTGTAGAATATGCAATATCAAAACCCCAAGAATTTGTTTCATAACCATAACCAATTGTTGCCATAATTGTGTTATTTAACCAAGGATTTGAAGTGATATATGTAATTCCCAAAGGCAACAAATATGATGCGGAACTTTCATCAGAAAAAGACAAAGATTCCATTGTACTAATTGGCAAAAAGATTCCTCTTTTCATAAATTTAAAAGGATTATAACTTTTTGCAGATGCCAAAATGTCATTATAATTTTCTGAATTATTTAAGTTCTGTTGATTTTCTGCTGCATTTTCAGTTTTTATTTCATATTCAGTTTCGCTTTTTGATAAAGTTTTTTGATTGATTTTTTCTGAATCTTCCAAAATTAAATCTTTATCTGCAAAAAATATTCTGTTTTGACGGTAGAATTCACCAGAATAAATGATTGTGCCAGAATCTACAGCAACTGGATAATAAACGCCTCCAGAAAAATCAGTTTTTTGAAGATTAAAAGTTTCGGTTTCTAAATTAAGAGAACCAAAACGTGGCATTGTTCCTTTTTTACACCAAGAAAAAATTAAAGAATTGTCGGCAACGTCAAAAGAAAGATAGCGAATATCAAAATTTGGTCCAATCTGATTTTCTTCACTTTGTAGCAAAGGATATTCTTTTAAAACTTTACCAGACAAATCACTTACGCAAATTGAATAATTTAATTTTGATTTTTTTATGTAAGCAAAAGTTCCATTTTGTAAATCTGTAAAATAATTTGCCGAATCTTGAAAATCTAAATCAACAACATAACTTTCTTCTGAGCAAGATTTTCCATCAAGATTTCTAATTTTTTCAAAATACAAAGAATATTGCTGGTCTGCATATTTTACCACCACAAGAAAATAGCCGTCATTGTTTTTTACAATGGAAGGATAAAACACACTTTTAGTTTTTAAAATATCAAACTTTTTATTTTGTAAATCATACAAAGCCAATCCTTTTTTTACAGAAACATCTGAATAATCCAAAAATTCTGCAATAATAAATCTTCCATCAAAAGAAAAATCTATGCTTTGAATGCCAGCTAATGAAAAAAGTTTTTGCGGTTTGATTTTTTTGTCTGCAAAATTTTCTTTTGGAACAAAATAAACAGAGGTTGCTTTTAAATCTAAATACGCAAATCCCTTTTCACTGATTTTTAGTGACGAAAAAACTGAACTAGAATTATTATTAATAGAATAATTTTGATTTTGATGTTCAAAAAAATCTTTTACGAGTTTTGTTTCAATAGGATTTGCAGGAATGTCTGGAACTTCAAAACTTTTTCTAAATTCTTCCCAAGCTTTATTAATTCTAATTCCATAAATCTTTTTAAAGGCAAGTCTTGTGGAAATTGTTTGAAAGTTTACACATTTGTACCAAAAAGTGGCGTATTTTTCCATTCCATATTTTTCTTGAAGCCACTGATTAAAAGCCCCATTAAAATAGTAAAAACTTCCCGAAGGATATTTTTCTGAAGCCCCTTGCACGTCTGCATATTTTGGGAACTTATTTTCAAGTTTTGCCTGCTTAACCATTTGCATTGCAAATTCGTTGTTGAGTCGCCCTTCTCCACCGGCACTTTCGCTTGTTAAAGTGGCACCTTCTGCCCAACCAGAAGTAATAAACAAATAAGCGGGATTTATAACATCACCAAAAAATCCTACGCCACGCCAAAACTTATTCTTTAGATTGTATGTGTAAGCGTGAGTTAATTCGTGTCTAAAAATTGAAAGTAAATTTTCAGAAAAAACAGCCAAATCATCAATTAAAGCTGTGTCGTAAATTACAATGTGATTATAAGGAACAGCCGACCAATAAGCATTCATCTGTTCAACTTTTGAAGTTAAAACTACAGGCATTCTAAATTGCAAAGGAAATCCATAAATTTCCGCAAGTTCTTGGTAAATTGAATCTGCATTTTGATACAAAATAATTGCCGACTGTTCCGAACTTTCTGGAAAAACAATATCAAACCACTTTGTCTGCAAAACTTTTAGATTTTTTTCTCCCGTCATAATTCCGTCATAAGAAAAAAGACTAAAAAGATTAAAACAAAACAGAATAACAAACAGCTTTCGCTTCATAAAACAATTCTCCAAAAACTTTTATAAATGTGAATGTTCAATTATTCACAGGATTGCTTCGCTACGCTCGCAATGACGAGATTTCTCAGAAAAAAACTGTCTGTCATTGCGAGGAGTCTAAAGGACGACTAGGTTTTATTTTAGCCATGAGATTTCCTTATAACAAGCTGTGAATGATAATTTTTTTACTTACTATTTTAAGTCTTCTGAATAAAAGATATTTCCTTTTTTGTCGATTACTGCATCTTTTCCGTTATATTTTACTACTGCGTATTTTCCTACAAAGCCTTCTGCTTTTTCAAATTTAAAAGGAATAATAATCTTAAACTTAGGATTCATATAACCACACATTTTAGTTTCTGTATTAATAATAGGAACTAACCCATTTTCATAACAATATTCGACAGGTTCTATATTATTTGGAAGTTCTTTCAACTTTCCTTTGATGTTATATTGAACCCATTTTTGTTCATTATTTTTTACCAAGGCATAATTTTCATTAAACAAATATCGGATTATTGGATATTTTCGTGGGCCTACATCTGAAGGTTCAATATAAAAATCAGCATCTATAACCATTTCACCTTTTTTGTTCACAAAACCAGACTTGCCATCACGCATAATAACAGCAAGCATTCCATTTGTATAACAACTATGTGCTTGATCTATGTCTGTTAATACAGTCTCCCCCTCCTGATTAACTATACTATAAGAAAAACCTTTAGTATTTTTTTTCACTACCAACTCTAAATTATCCCTATATCCATATTCTTCTAAATAATTTTCATTCCTTTTAAATTCAGTTAAGTCACCAGTATCTACATTTAGTAGAATTTGTTTGGCAGACATAGATTCTTTTATCAAAATCTCATCGTCGTTATAATAAGAAAGATTTACCCACGTTCCAGAAAACAATAATTTAAATTTTGGATTATAAATTTCATCAGTTCTATCTTTAGAACATACAATTGAATTTGAATTAATGGTTATCCAATCATAAGTTGGGAGCATTATAATTTCTCTATCGTCGTTTATTATTCCATATAATCCATCTTTTCTAAAAATACTGTAATCGTTAGAAAAGGCACCTGAACAAAATAAGATTAAACAAACAATCCATAATAAATTCCTTCTTTTCATGACACAACCTCTTTTGTTGGTAGCATATTACACTATTTTTTATGCTACCTTAGTATTTATTTCAATTCTTGGAAATGCTGTTAGTATAACATAGTAGACATAAAAAATGCTACATTATATTTGTGAAAAATCCAGCTAACCGATTTCTCACAGTTATAATACTTCCTCATTTCATTAATGCAGTCGATTACTGCATCTTCAATAGGTATTGCCATGCTGACTCCTTAAAACTAATATTTTATTAAATATCGGCGGTTTAAGGGGGTAATATTCAAAATTTATAAAAACACAACCCTTTTAACTTGCAATTATTTCTTTTTGTACATACAATAAAACCAGAAGGTGCATTATGAAATATTACAAGCGTGAATCATATTTGAAGAAAATCCGCGGCTTTTACAACGATACGGAAATCATCAAGGTTATTACAGGAGTCCGACGCTGCGGAAAATCAAGCCTTATGCTGACTATCGCAAAAGAACTTGAAGAAAATGGCGTTTTGAAAGAAAACATAATCTATTTCGATTTGGACAAGCGCGGTTACAGAAGCATCAAAACTCCGGACCAGCTGGAAAAATTAATAGAAGACAATATCAAAGTTGAAGGTCTCAAGTATCTTTTCATTGATGAAGTTCAGAATGTAACTGACTTTGAAGAAGTCCTTAACGGATTCCGGGATGAAGGTGATATTTCAATTTTCATAACAGGCTCAAATTCCTATCTTTTAAGCGGCGAGCTTATTACAAAGCTTACGGGACGATACATTGAGTTTGAGATGTTTCCTCTGAACTTCCAGGAATATCTTGGTATGAAGGCTTTCCTAAAAAAGAACATCAATCAGAATCTGGTTCAGGAATTTGACAATTATCTTATGGAAGGCGGATTTCCAAAGGCCGTTCAGTATGATTCCCTGCAAGATAAAAAAACTTATGTGACGGGCGTAATATCTGAAATTTTCCAGAAAGACATCAGGCGCAGGGTTAAAATCAGAAACGTTTCTGTTTTTCAGAAAATACAGCAGTATCTAATAAATAATTTTGGAGCTACTACAAGCCTTACAAACATGCTTGAGGCTCTCAAAAAGGACGGCACAAAAATCAAACGGGAGACTTTGAATAACTATATCAAGATTCTTTGTGACGCAAAAATTCTTTATGAATGCAGCCGCTTTGATTTGAAATCAAAAAAATCCATAGCAGGAGAAAAGAAATATTATCTTTCCGACCTGGGCTTTTACTATTCTACAAATACAGACAACCGCATCAATTACGGCCCGATTATGGAAAACGTTGCCTATGTTTATGCACGCTCAAACGACTATTCTGTAAGTGTAGGCCGTATCGGGAAACTGGAATGTGACTTCATTCTCCGAAAAGACATTGATTACGCATACCTTCAGATTTGTATGACAATCATGTCCAGCCCGGAAACTGAGGAGCGTGAATACAAGCCGCTTGAATCAATAAAGGATAATTATCCAAAATATGTCCTTACCAGAAGCGATCCCATCCAGCATCGTAACGGCATTATTCACAAGAACCTGCCAGACCTTATGAAGGGAGGAGAGTTATTCTAAGTAACCACCATAGCAATTGTTACAAATTTATACTACTCAACAAATATATTTTTGATGCGAATATCTAACATTTTCTTGTTCGACATTAGCATATTTTAATGTTGTATCAATTTTGGAATGCCCCAATAAAACTTGTACTTGTTCTATTGGCATTCCCTTATCTATTGCTCGTGTTGCTAAAGTACGTCTAAATCGGTGTGGATGGACATTTAGAATATCTGTTTTTTCTCCTATATCCCGAATTATTTTCTCAATTGTATTAACAGTAAGTCTGTTATATGTTCCATTTTTATTTTTGCGAAAACTTACAAATAATGCCCTGTTTTTATCTTTTCTACTTTTTAGATAGTTTTCCAACTCAATTTTTGTTCGATAATCAAAATATATCTGTCTTTGTTTTGCACCTTTTCCAAAAACAACACAAGTTCTTGTATTTAAGTTTACAGAAGATCTATTTAAATTAACTAATTCACTTACCCTTACTCCTGAAGATAATAAAAAATCAACTATAGTAAGATTTCTTAAATTATCAACAGCAGATTTCCTTATTACTTCAATTTGTTCTTCTGTAAACGCAGGTTTTATTATAACAGGAGATTTTATTCTATGTATTCTTTTCATTGGACTTTTTATTATATAGTCTTCCTCTTCAAGCCATCTATAAAAACTAGACAATATTCTTCTTACTGTATCAAGTGTTACGTTTGAACAATTGTTAATTTTTTGATATTTAATTAAATACTCTCTAATATCTTCTGTTTTCGCCAGACATATATCACAATTAATATGTTTCTCAAAAAATAGCAGTGTGGTACTGTAATATTCTTCTGTTCTTTTAGAACAACCTTCTATCTTTTTTGAAGCTATATAATTTTTTATTAAGCTTTTTCTTTCTTTATGAGAAGATATTTTTTGTTTTTTCTCTAAAAGTACTTCATAAAGTACTTTTTCCAATTTTTCTAATTGTTCTGGTAACAAATCTCTTGCCATTTTTGATTTAATTAAATTGATACATTCTATTTTCATAAAAACACCTCAATTTTATATCGTCAAAAATATGCTTTTCTTCAAACTCTTCCCACAAATTAGTATTGATGGGATTAAAAATTCCGCCCATACCCGGTAAATTCTGATTATTTTGCTTAGCTTCGTCATTTACTGGGGCTTGTGGGATATATTCCCCAAATGCCTGGTCAGTACTAATCCACATCGAATACTTTGGATCCAAATACCTAGCTCCATAATAATACAAACCTGTTTCTTCGTCTAATTCTTTGGCTGTAAACTTATACGGCAGATATTCAAGTCCTGTGTTACTTGTTTTTTCTACCCAGGTTTCACCATATGGTGTGTATTCTATGCGTTGGTATTCATCGCCTTTGTTATCAGAAATGAGAGATGCTGAACCTAAGTAGTCACTACAGAAAAGATTTCACAGTCTCGCTAAATCATAAAAAAGTAACAGCATAAATTGAAAAAAGCAACCACAATATTATAAAAACTATTCCTGTAATAATATTTAATCGTTTCCATGTCTTACAAATAAAAAAATGAGATAATGTAGACAAAAAAATTGCAGCTGCACCAATCAAAAACAAACTCATTATCTCTACGAATTTACTCATTTGAACCCCCATATTTTAGTTCTTTTTTATAATTATTGAGATCATTTCTGATTACTTCAATATCCAATGAATCTTTAGCGCTATAACTATTTATACCTCCCATGGAATTATAGTCTATATTTAAATTACCCGAATAGTACAATAGGTTCTTTTTTTTCTTTGCAAATTTATATAGTTTTTCAGATACATCAGGAGAATCCGATGCCATTTCATGTCTAAACAAATTACATGTAAGTTCTTCTATTGCACAATTGAGAATATCATTTTTATAAGATTTAAAAAGTCCAAATAAAAATTTTATGTTACTAATCCAGCCCGCAACTTTACCAACTTTTTCTAATCCCTCTGTTAACTTCAAATCTCCACTGATTGAAATCGTTGTTAATGCTATATCCGTAACAGAAGTTTCATTATTTACTTCTTTAATTCGATGTTCCCCAGATAATGAATATGATAAATCAACAATTTCATCACCATATATAGGATAAAATTCAGCCTGCGTTTTATCAAAAATAGTCTTTTCAAAATATGTTTGAGAACGAACCACATATTTATCATTTTCATTATCGTCAAATAAACAATATTTCAAATATACAACGACGGCCCTTCCATCCGGGTCTACATACTTCAACGGATTGTTCCCAGCGTAGTGGTACAAATTGGCATTGATGTGATTAAAGATTCCGCCCATACCAGGTAAATTCTGATTATTTTTACGAATTTCATCATTTACTGGGGCTTGTGGGATGTACTCTCCCAATGCTGGGTCGGTAGAAATCCACATCGAATACTTAGGATCAAGGTACCTAGCACCATAATAGTATAAACCTGTCTCTTCGTCTAGTTCTTTGGCGGTAAACTTATATGGAAGATATTCAAGGCCTGTGTTACTTGTTTTTTCTACCCAAGTTTCGCCGTAAGGTGTATATTCAATGCGTTGATATTCATCACCTTTGTAATCAGAAATCATTGAGGCACTTCCCAAGTGGTCACTGTGGTAATAATACTGTTTGTAATATTCTTCTTGGTAAGTTGGATCTTTTCCGGCATTCAGTTTTGTTACAATGCGAGTTTCACCAAGGTAAATATTCTTTGACGTTTGTCCACCGTAAATTGAGTTTCCGCTGTCTGTGTGATGAGTCCACATTTTGTTGAAGTACAAAGTCTCGCTGTTTCCTGTATACTTGTTACTTCGTTGCCCGTCCTGGCCATAAACATAGGCTGTAGAATAATTTGCGTCTACAGAACTTATCAGCTGATTCCGTTCATTCCAGGTATACATTCTCCTGTATCGGGAAGTTGTTGAACCAGTTTTATCTTCCTTAAACAATCCCCAACCGTAATCGGTTGAATATACGCCATCTGTTTCTTGTTCAATCTTGTGGTAAGCAGTGTCGTTTCCGTTACTTTCAAACGAGCCGTCTTGCTCACAAATAATGTTTCCGTTGGCGTCGTATTTGTAGTATCGGTCTCCTGCTCTTACTAAACGATGTGCAAAGTTTTCATCATAAATATATTCAAAATTATAATTTAAATTGTCACCAATTTTCTTATTAGGTCTAACACTTTCTTTTGAAACTTTGCTTGTCATGTTTCCTAAGCCGTCGGTGTCAAACACAAAATCCTGGCTATAATTTGAAACAAACTCTGGAACTGTGGAGCGATAAGGATTATATATTGTTTCGCCTTCAACTTTTATAAGCTGGTAGAGGTTGTCGTAGCTATATGTCTGGCGTGTTTTATAATTTCCAGTCACATTGTCTAAACAATTATTTTCATAGCCAAGCACATTTCCAACTGCATCAAAACTGTAGCTTATGTTCTGGTAACTCTGTCCCCATTTGTTCTCAGTCTTTATGGTATCAAGCCACCTGCGGGCAGGGTCGTAATTATATTCTGTTTTAACGCCGTTTCCGTATTCAATGTAAACTCTCTGGCCATATTCATCATAGCCAATGTCTTTTACATATTCAAAAGATTGCCCAAAGTTTTCTCCTGTAACGCTTATTACCTGTCCACCCCTGTCGTAGCCGTATGTGATTTTCTCGCCGTCGGGGTATGTTATCCACTGCATTCGGCCAAGGTAATCTGAACGGTATTCCATAACAGCAGTTTCTGTTGGGTAATATCCGTTAAGGTGAGTTCTAAGAGTGCGGGTCTCTTTTGTTACTTCGCCCAGCTTTCCGTATTCATATTTAAGTGTGCCTGACGCATCTTGAACTTTTAAGATTTTTCCAGCCGCCTGCCCTGGTGCATTCGCTCCGCCGTAAATATAAACAATATCTTCTATATCTGGGTAATCAATTTTTACAAGACGATTTAATCCATCGTATTCATAATTTATCTGCTTGTTATTTTCAAGCAATACTGAATTATTTTCTCTTACAAGATTAGAACACTCATCATAGAAAAACTCTTGTCGCCCACTATCCTTACTTTCAAGAGCGGTTCTGCGACCAAGAAGGTCATATTCAACTGTTATAGGATTTTGCTTTGCGTCAAAGGCTTTAAGCATTTCACCCATAGCATTATATTCATATGTTACTTTTGTAAGTTGATTTCCGTCCTTATCTTTTTTTGCAACACGCACTATGTTTCCGCGGCTGTCTGTTTCCTGGACAGAAACATTTCCGAGTGGGTCGGTTGAATAACAAATTGAATTATTGTCCTTAATTTCAAATTCTGCAAATTGAATAAATCCGTCAGGAAGTATAGTTTTTATTTGCCTATCCTTATCGTCGTATTCGTACACGGTAAAAAGACTTGTCATTTTTGGTACGGATTCAAGAAGCGTCTGAATGTCTCCTTGTATGAATTCCGTCATGCCTTCCTTTACAATTCTTCCTTTCTCATCATATTCAACAGCTCCACTGATATTCCATCCGTCAACGCCGTTGACAAAACCGGTCTTTGCAGTTCGAACGGCTCGACCAAGCCCATCAATCTGTACAACAGTCTGAATTATGCTGTCATCGTCCGCGTCAAATGTTACTTTGTTGTTTGTAATAGCGTACCATAATTCATTTTTGCCGTCAATGTTTTTTTTATCTTGGCGGTTCCCTGCCTAAAGGCAGGGCGCGCTTTTCGCCGTTGCGCTATCGCTCCAGCCTCCTCGGCGTTGCCTGCGGTGGCCGCCTTCGGCACGGCTTCAATCGCTAACCGGGGAAAATTCATTATACCATCCAAAATTACATAATCTCTTTTCCCGTATTACTATCAACAAAATTTTTCCTTTTACTATCATATTCCAATATCAATTCGGTTCCTATTGGAAAATTAGATATCTTCATTACAGCTAGCTCAATATTAAATATTGTTTCCCAAGAACATACATTCATATTTTCAGCTTCTTCTAAACCAAGAAATGAGCAAAAATCTCGTAAATTTTGCCAATTTCCTGCCATCGTTAAACAAATCCCTATTTGGGGGATTTTACATCTAGTGTTTTCAAACGAGTTAAATACACTAGATATAGAAAACAAAATCAATATACTCAGTTAGTAATTCTAACTAGATAAATGATTCCAGAAATGATACTAATGCAAAATATAGTTGTTATAAATATTCGAATAATATTTATTGCCTTTATTAGAAATTGTATTCTCCTTAAAAAAATGTCATTTGTTTCTAATTTTTGAATTTTCTTCCATGTAAAATTTGATTTTTCATGATCTGAAATACTAGAGCCTTTAATTGGTATATAAATAATTGTTAAATTTTGGGCTAACTCGTCATATTCCAATTTACTTAAAGTTGCAATTAATTTCTTTTTATTAATAATAAGAAAGAAAAAACAAAGAATCAAACAAAAAAAACTAAGTAATAATAAACTAAGAAAAACTTTTATCAGAAACATATTATTCCTCCACCGGTAACGGTTGGTTATATTGTTGAGTATATGCTTCTTTAAAATGTTCCAAAATAGCAGGTCCAATATTACTCAATAATCCATTGTCAACTGCATTTTTCCAAGCTTCTTTAAAGGATTGACCTTCACCATATAACTGAGTTGTTGTAGATGTGGTTAAAGCATGGCCTTCTCCTCCAGATGTACCTACACCTATGTGAAATGAAACATAAAAGTTTTCAATTGGTCCATCAATCGGAATATTTATATCACCGCCAAGATTAAGTCCAAATATAACACCAAAAGTAAATGAACCGCCCATTGTTTCTGTAAGTCCAGCTACATCTGAAATATGTTCTGCAAATGGTGCCCATGAAATTGATCCTGTTCCACTTGCTCCCAGAGATGGTGCAAACCCACCCCCAGAAATTTGATAAGTACCAATTTGATAATTTCCATTTTTATCAATACTCATAATCAATCCAGTTTCTACCGTTAAACCAGTTCCACAACTTACAGTAACAGTAATACCAGCCATAAAGACATCCCTTCCATCCGGGTCAATATAGCGTATAGGATTATTCGCGGCGTAATGATAAAGATTTAAATTGACTGTGTTAAAAACTCCACCAAGACCTGGGAGGTTTTGATTGTGCTGCTTTGCATCCTCGTCTATTGGGGCTTTTGGTATGTACTCTCCCAATGCAGGGTCGGTAGAAATCCACATAGAATACCGTGGGTCCAGATACCTAGCACCATAATAGTACAATCCAGTCTCTTCGTCCATCTCTTTACCAGTAAATTTATATGGTAAAAAGTTTAAATTTTTCTGTGGATCGGTTTTTTCTACCCAAGTTTCGCCGTATGGCGTGTATTCGATTCTTTGATACTCATCA
>JAZSQW010000065.1:0-9730 GCA_045538205.1 Candidatus Avigastranaerophilus sp.
GTTAAGAAAATTTTTACACAAGTAAAAGCCAATGATATCAACACTTTTCAGATTTTTATCTTTATTTTTTTAAAAAAATAGTATATATTTTTAAAAATAGCTAGCAAAAATTTTTTACTATGCGGTTTAAAACATGATGCAAATAGACACGGAGATAAAAATGACAGAAATTAATAATTTTAACAATTTCGGGATTAGTAAAATTAGCTCAAAAAAAGCTAACAATGAAGAAAAAATTGAAAAACCAATTAGTGAAGATGTAAAAGAACAATCTTTAGTTCAAGACACAGGCGTTTTAGGACGTTCTCAGGTGAATTTTAAAGGTGGAAACATGCAAGCAAGTATTGACGAAGCACTTGCAATGATGGGAAAAAATCCAGAGCTTTTACAAGAATGTGACAATTTATTTAATGAAACATACGATGATTTAACACAAAACAAAGGTATGGATCCAACAGACGCATATTTTGCAGCAAGCGAAATTGCAGGACAAACTGCAGAACTTGCAGTTAACACTAATATTTAAAAAATTATTGCGAAGTTTCCCTTAAAATGCTAATATAAATTCGGCATTTTTATAGGGAAACTATCATGGCAAATTTAAAACCCACATCGGCTAAAGATAGAATTATTTTAGCTTTAGACGTAGATAATATAGAAGATGTTATTAAATACGTTGATTTATTAAAAGATTATGTCGGGTTTTTTAAGGTAGGAATGCCTTTATTTACATCTTGTGGTTTCGAAGCCGTAGATGTAATAAAAGCACATGGTGGGAAAGTATATTTTGACGGAAAATTTCAAGATATACCAGATTCTGTAGAAAAGACTTGCATTAATCTACAAAAAAGAGGAATAGATTTCTTTAATATTAGCGCAACGGGTGGTTCAAAAATGATGACAAACACTGTGGACACCTGCAAAGAATACGCTAAAAAGAACAAATTAAACGAACCAACAATATTAGGTGTTACTCTTTTATCAAGTTTTGGACAAAAAACACTAACAAAAGAATTATGCGTTGATTTAAACATATCTAAATTTGTGTTAAATTTAGCAAAATTAGCAAAAGAAGCGAATTTATCTGGTGTAGTTGCACCAGAATCAGATGCAAAAGCAATAAAAGAAGAATTGGGCGAAGATTTTATAGTTGTATGTCCTGCAGTCCGACCAACTTGGTCAGTTGTAAATGATCAAATACGAGTTGTTACTCCAACAGATGCAATAAAAGCAAAAGCTGATTATATCATTATAGGCAGACCAATTACAAAGGCTGAAGATCCTGTATCTGCTACTAAATTAATTATTAACGAAATAGAAGAAGCTCTTAGTTAATTTAAATGTATTAACATTTTGTAACATTCTCCATCATAAGCGCAATTTTTATAAAAAAAAATACTTTTTATAAACATAGGGGAAATTAATGGAGATTTAGTTTTATGGCGGTTGGAGCTAGAGATAAGACTGACAAAGAAATTGTTAAGCGTTATTATAAGTTGAAAATGGATAATCTGGATACGACGAAATTAGTCGATTCACAGAAGATGCTGGCCACGATGAATGACTACGCAATGATGCAAAGGAACATTATAGACATGAACCAAAGGTTAAAAACGGTCTGTAGCAATGTTTCGGCGATGGCGGCAGTCTATAGGCCAATTATATTTAATCCGCCAAGGGCTCGCCGTTCCTGATTGTAAATAATCACAAACAATAAACAAATTTTTCTTTAAAATGATTAACTATGGAATTAAAATAAAATAGTTAATCATTTTTTATGGAATTTTTATGAAAAAGTATATTCTTGGTTCAAGTTCACCACGCAGGCAATATTTACTAAAAGAAATAGGAATAAATTTCGAAAGAATAAAACCTGATTTTGACGAAGATATTTTAGGCAAAAACTTTAGCTACGAATTAATTGAAGATATTGCAGAAAAGAAAGCAATATCAATAAAAAATAAAATTGATTTTGAAGCAATTATAATCAGCGCTGATACAGTTGTTATAAACAACAATATTGTATTAGGCAAGCCTATTGATTTTAATGATGCGTTTAAAATGCTTACAGAATTAAACAACAAACCCCACAGGGTTGTTACTGCCGTTTGCATTATAAATACCAAAACAAATACTATACTAAAAAAATCAGAAACAAGTTATGTAACGTTTAATAATTTAACAAATGACGAAATCACTTCTTATATCAATAATTTTAAGCCATTTGACAAAGCTGGTTCATATGGAATACAAGAATTACCAAAAAATTTCATTAATAAAGTAGAAGGTGATTTTAACAATATTGTTGGATTACCTACACAATTAGTAATAGAAATGCTACATGAAATAGAAAACAAATAAGTTTATTGTAAAATATAAATATACGGTTTACAAAAGGAGAGAACAATGAGCAATGTGCAGTTAGTAAAAGAAAGAATTAGAAATATAAAAGATTTTCCTATTGAAGGTATTATTTTTAGAGATATTACTACTGCAGTAAAAGATAAAGATGCCTTAAAAGAAATGATTGATTTCTTAACAGAACAATTCAAAAATAAAGGTATCGATTACGTTGCAGTTGTAGAATCAAGAGGTTTTGTTTTTGGTAGTGCTTTAGCATACAATATTGGCGCTGGTTGTATTTTAGTTAGAAAACCAGGAAAACTACCTGCAGAAACAATTTCTGAAGAATATGCATTAGAATATGGCACAGATAAATTAGAAATTCATAAAGATGCTATAGAAGCAGGCAAAAAAGTTATTGTAATTGATGACTTATTAGCTACAGGTGGAACTGTTAACGCAAGCTGCAAACTTCTTAAGAAAGCTGGTGCAGACGTTGTTGCTGCTGCATTTATTATTGAATTAACAGACTTAAACGGAAGAAATAATTTACCAAAAGACGTTGAAGTTGTTTCAATGATTAAATACTAATTAACCAAAGGAGCCTTAGATGGGTGACGAGGATAAACAGTTTGAAGCCAGCCAACAGAAGCTTCAAAAAGCAAGAAAAGAAGGTCAAGTTGTAAAATCAAAAGATTTTTCAACCGCCGTTGCAATGCTTGTTATGTTTATCTTTATTGTAAAATTAGCCCCATTTATTTGGGATCAAATTTCAATATTATTTGTATATTTGTACGATAAAATTCCAGATAAACATCTTGAAGATATTGGATATACGCATTTAGCAATTTCTGTTTTTACGCCAACATTACTTATTATTGGCCCTATTTTAATTGTTGCTGCATTTATTGCTATTTTAGGTGACTTTATACAAGTGGGACCATTAGTTACAACAAAACCATTAGAACCAAAGTTGGACAAACTAAACCCATCTAAATATTTTAAAAATTTAATTTCACCTAAAACGTTCTTTGAACTTATAAAAAATATAGTTAAAGTAGCACTTTTAGGATATATTGGTTGGGTTGTTTATAATAACCATTTAGAAGCGATTTTAGGTTTAGCAAGCATCGATAATAGCTTTGCAATATTAAATGAATTTGGAGCATTAATTATCGATTTCGTAATAAAAGCAGGTGTTGCCTTTTTGGTTATTGCAGCTGCCGATTACGGAATGGTTCGTTGGAAATTTATGCAAGATCAAAAAATGAGTTTTAAAGAAGTTAAAGATGAATACAAAAACTCCGAAGGCGATCCACAAGTAAAAGCACAATTAAGACAACGCCGTCAGCAAATGTTACAACAAAAGATGATGGATTCTGTTCCTGATGCAGATTTTGTTGTTACAAATCCAACACACATTGCCTGCGCATTAAAATATGATGCTGAAAAAATGGAATCACCTCAATTACTTGCAAAAGGTACTGAGTTATTTGCTAAAAAAATCATTGATATTGCAAAAGAACATGGCATTCCTGTTATTGAAAACCCACCAGTTGCAAGGGCCATCTTCAGAATGGTAGAAATCAATGCTGTTATACCTCCTGAGCTTTATAAAGCCGTAGCTGAAATTCTAATTTTTGTTTATAATTTGCGAAATACGGGAAAAAGTAGTAATATAAAATAAGCAGAATAATAGATTATAAAAATGCACGCAAAAATAAAAGACTACATTGAAATAATCGAAAAGGTAGCAAGGGTAGAACATAAACGTATTCCAACGCATATGGTGGACTACGATGAACTTGTTAGTATTGGTATTATAGCAATTCAAGTAATGATAAAAGGCAAGAGCGAAGAAGAACTTGCCAAATATAATAATGCGTACATTGCAACTGCCGTTAGATGGGCAATTAGAAACGAATTAAGAAACAGATATAAATGGTATTCATTAAAACATGCTAATGTTGGTGATGAAGAAGGTGGCGAAGTTAGTGGTGATGAAGATGATAGAACTATCACTCCTGGCAAAGTTAGAGAAGCTATCTACGAAACAATTTTATCTATTGATAGCTTAGCTGCTGCAGCTTCAGATAACGATTCTCCATTTGATTTCATCAAAGACCCTAAAGCTCTACCTGATGAAAAAGCAGAAATTTCTGAATTAAGTAGAGTTATAAAAGAAGCAATTTCTAAACTACCACAAAAAGAAAGAACTATTATTGAATATCGTTTCTACAGAAATATGCAAGTAAAAGAAATTGCCGACGTTGTTGGATTATCGTCATCAAGAATTACAAGAATTATACAAGGTTCTTTAAACACAGTTAGAGAATATTTAAATAAAAAAGACCATTACGATTACTAATAAACAAAAAGTAATCGTTTTTTATTTGTCTTTTTTTCAGTCAGGCAATGCCTGACAATAATTATTACACATCAAACAAGTGGAATATTCGTTCACGAATGTCTTCTGAATCTATTTCAGGTTCAATTTCATTTAATTCTAAAGCTTTTTGGTAATATTGAGCTGCTTCAATGTTTTTACCTTTTTCAGTATAAACTCTACCCAAGTTAAAGTTTGCCATTACATAATCTTCTTTAAATACCAAAGCAGTTTGGAATAATTTTTCTGCTTCTTTTAAGTTTCTAATTCCATCTAAGTAAATAACACCTAAGTTATTATAAGCAGTATAATATTCAGGGTTAACCTCTAATGCTTTATGGTATGCAATAATAGCTTCTTCTATATAATTTTTTTGCCATAATGCCATTGCACATTTATTATATGCTATATAATTTTTAGGGTTCAATTTAATAGCTTCGCAATATGATTTTATAGCACTATCAATATCTTCTGTTTCAGAATAAATATCACCTATATCAAGAAAAACTTCATCATTTGTTTCATCTAAAATTATAGCTGTTCTTAAAAAATCTAATGCAGTATCTATATCATCAAAAACTTTATAATAAAGTGATGATAATGCTTGGCAAACAATAGCAGTCCATTCTGGTGAAGGGTTCTTATCTATTGCAATTTTATAATGATCAACCGCATCTTCATATTGTTCTGCTCTAACCAATGCATAAGCTAATGCATTATGATAAAAAGGATTTTGCTCATCTTGATCTAAAGCCAATTTAAAAGCATTAATAGAATTTAGAGCATCATTTTTCTTTAAATACAAATGACCTAATTCATAGTAAATACTTGCATTTGTTTCACCAAGCTCTAATAATCTTGAATAACAATCTAATGGTGTTTCAACATCTTCTTCAAAATATACTTGTGAAACAGTAGCCAACTTCAACAATAATTCTTTATTACAAGGATTTGTTTCTAATGCTTTGATATAAGAATCTCTTGCAAGTTCAATTTCTTCTTTTTGTACATTTAAATCACCAATTTTTTGGTAATAAATTTCTTCATGCCCGATAGTTGTAGCAGCTTTATCATAAGCTTTAACTGCCATTGCATAATTATTTGTTTTTTCTAAAAACTTGCCAATTGTATCATAGAATAACAATGAAACATTTTTAGAAATATTCTTAAAAATCATTTTTACAGAAGGTGTATCCAAAGGAATTGATAAACCACCTGAAAGCATATAATACAATGAGCTTGATAAATCTTTAAAATTGATATTAGACTCATGCATTTTTTCTAAGTACATAGAAGCCAAAGATAATCTTGAACGTGCAGCCTTAATAGGATTAATTTTAATAGCCGCTTTAAATTCTTTTTCTGCTTCTTCGTAATTTTTTGCCATTTCTAAGAAGAAAGCAGCATAAATTCTTGCATTGAAATTATTTGGATCAATATTTATAGCAGAACGGCATTGTTCTATAGCTGCTTCTACATTAATCTCACCTTTATCCCAAAGCAAAGTTGCAAGCCTATAATAAGCCTCTGCAATATTAGGGTTAAACTTGATAGCATCAATATAACTATCAACAGCGTTATCTAAGTCTGCTCTTGAACCTTTAATAAGGTATTGTTCATGGCTCTTTCTTGCTTCTTCCATGAAGTTTTGAGCCATTGTTCCAAGATCAGACATTTCTTGCTCTTCAAAAGTATTTTTTGTTTTTTCTTCAAACATTCTACTTTTATTTCCCCTTATAACTATCATCTAATAAAATTTGAAAAAAAGATACCTTTTTTAGCGAAAATACAACGTATGGTGTAGTCGATTTTTCTGCATAAAATCAAGGTTTTTCAAGAATCCCTCATTTGAATGAGTAAAAAAGAATAAATAATTATAAAATGATAATATGAGAAGAATTGTGAGCTTATTTTTAATACTATGTTTTATTCAAACTGCAAATTTTGCAGTTGATTTTGATACATCAATAGATGAAAGTATTAGAAGCGAATACAACTTAGAAAATAATAACTTACCAAAGCTCCCAAGTGCAGTACCAACTGCAACTGTTGATATTCCTAAAGTTCCAACATATAACCCTACAGGTAAAACATACAAATTAATTAGTGGAACAAAGGTAAATTTAATTTCTAATTCTTCAGTATCAGATAGATATGCAGAAGGAAACAATGTAGCCTTCAGCGCACAAGAAGGTTTTGTAACACAAGAAGGCACAATTATTCCTGCTGGAACAATTTTTAAAGGAACAATAACAGACTCCCATAGACCACAGATTACTGGCAATGGCGGTTTAATAGAAATAGACATAAACGAAATTTACTTTAACGGTATTTCTTCACCTATAAATACAAAACTTAGCAAAGCTAATTCAAAAAAGATTTTTTTAGGTAACATCAAAGGGAAAAGAACATATTTCAAAAATATTGCAAAATCTATGCAACCTGGAATTAAGTTTTATAATGGCACACAAAAAGTAGCAAGTTCTATGAATAAAGTACCAGTTATAAACTTTGTTTCTTTTGTACCTGTTCTTTTAGGTGGAGCTGTTTACGGAGTTAACTTAATTGCATCACCATTCATAAGCATATTTAAAAAAGGTGAAAGTATTTCTATTCCATCAGGCAGTGTTTTTGAAATTAAGATTCTTGGCGAAAACGAAATAAAGGGCTAATTTACTTGCTTATCAGTCGTTTTTATATTACTCTTTTAATAGTTTGAAAGGGAATATTTATTATGTTACGAGCAGGTATAGTAGGCTTACCAAACGTAGGCAAATCAACATTATTTAACGCATTAACATCAACAAAAAACGCACAAAGTGCAAACTATCCATTTTGTACGATTGAACCAAATGTTGGAGTTGTAAATGTTCCTGATGAAAGATTATGGAAATTAAAAGAGCTTGTTAAAACAGATACTGTTATTCCAACAGCAATCGAGTTTGTTGATATAGCAGGTTTAGTAAAAGGCGCAAGCAAAGGCGAAGGTTTAGGTAACCAATTCTTAGCAAATATCAGAGAAGTTGATGCTATTATTCAAGTTGTTAGATGTTTTGATGACGTTAATACAATTCACGTTGATGGTAGAGTTAACCCAATTAGCGATATCGAAACTATCAATACAGAATTAGCTTTAGCTGATATGGCATCTTTAGAAAAACGTATTGATAAAGTTGCAAAAGTTGCAAAATGTGGCGATAAGCAAGCTATTATGGAACATAAAGTTCTATCAAAATTATATGATTTATTATCAGATGCAACCTTCATTAATCTTGAAGACCATTTTGAAAAAGACGAATTGGAATATGCAAAGAAAACTCAATTAATGAGTATTAAACCAGTTATTTATGCAGCTAACGTATCAGAAACAGACTTAGCAACAGGAAATGCATATGTTGACCAAGTTAAAGAATATGCGCAAAAACATGGCGCAGATGTTGTTATAATTTCTGCTAAAATAGAAGAAGAATTAGTTGAATTATCACCTGAAGAAGCAAAAGATTACTTAAATGATTTAGGTGTTGAAAGCTCTGGTATAGAAAGAATGATTCGCTCTGTATACAAACTTCTACAACTAACAACATTTATTACAGCAGGCGAAATGGAAGTTAGAGCTTGGACAGTAAGAACAGGTTCTAAAGCGCCTCAAGCTGCAGGTGTAATTCACACAGACTTTGAACGTGGTTTTATTAGAGCAGAAGTTACAAGCTATGAAGACTTTGTTTCAGCTGGTTCTTATACAGTAGCAAGAGAACGTGGTGTTACAAGATTAGAAGGTAAAGAATACGTTATTCAAGACGGTGATATCGTTCACTTTAGATTTAACGTATAAAATGATTATTTCAAAATAAAAAGAGTGTCAAAAGACACTCTTTTTTTGTTTTCACATTGTTTTACATTTAACAAAAAGAAAGCTAAAGTTTTTTTATTTTTTGCCGATATATAACAATATAACTGTTACGAATGTAGGAATTAGGGATATGAAAACAAAAACTTTTTTACTAACAGCAACTATGTTGGCACTTATCTATTACAGCCCACCAAATGTTATGGCTGAAACAATTTCACTGCAAGAAAATACCACATTAACAAATAATATTGATTCGTTCAATTCTTCGCAAATAACAATTGAAGGAAACAATTACACATTTGATGGGAATGGATATAGAGGAATTTATTTAGAACGCAATCAAACACTATCCATTATTGACACAACAGTTAAAAACTTTGTAGCGAATTCAATTAGTGATAAACTCGGCATTAGAGTGAGAGGTGGGTTTATATATCTTAGTTATGGGAAAATAGAAAACCTAACTGGTATCTACATAAACAACTATGCAAATGTTCATGGTGGGGTTTTATACAATATAGAAGGAGTTGTAAATAATATAAATGGTACTTTTGAAAATAACAAAGCGGAACAATGTGGTGGCGCATTATATAATTACAAAGGAACATTTAAAAAAGTTGATGGCATTTTCAATAACAACACTGCAGAGAGAGGCGGTGCGATTGGAAATATGGACATAATAGAATCAATTAATGGCACTTTTACAAATAATAAAGCCCTTGTTGCTGGGGGAGCTATTTATAATGAAAAGGGAGAAATATATACAATTAGTGGGACTTTTATAAACAATAGTTCTAATGGAGTAAGTGGCGCTATAGCAAACCTTGAAGGAACAGTTAATATTGTTGCAGACAAACAAGATACTATTTTTTCGGGCAACACAGATTTTTCTGGTTCCAATGCTATTGGGAATGCAATGGGCATAATTAATTTAAATGCCAACAATGATAGAACAATAATATTCAATGATTCTATTGGATACAGCAATAAAGATATAGAAAATATTTCTTCAGAATTTTTAAACTATATGGGCGTTTCTAAAGACGAAATAAAACAAATTTTATCTACAGAAACAAGTATTATAAACATCAATGCATCAATAGAGAACGAAAAATTAAAAGAAATTACGAAACAAAAACTATTAAAAGCTA
>JAZSQW010000075.1:0-11217 GCA_045538205.1 Candidatus Avigastranaerophilus sp.
TGTTTCCTAAGTGGTCGATATCATCACAACTTCCTTCGTCATAAGTTAAGTTAATTAAGTATTCAACTGCAGCAACTAAGTCTTGAATTGTTAATGTTCTTTGTGTTTCTGGAACAGTTAAATTTAATTTTTTATTTAATTTATAACGACCTACTCTACCAATATCATATTTTTTATCGTCAAAGAATCTTGCTTCGATAATAGAACGGCCACCAGCAGCTGAAGCAGGGTCACCAGGTCTTAATTTCTTATAAACCTCAATTAATGCATCATCTGTTGTTTCAGTAGTGTCTTTTTCTAATGTTCTCTTTAAGAACTCAAAGTGTGTAAATAATGTTTCCATTTCTGAAACAGTAATACCTAACGCTTTTAATAATGTTGTTGCTAAGATTTTTCTGTTTTTGTCTATCTTAATGTGGATAACATCGTTAGCGTCAGTTTCTATTTTTAACCATGCACCTCTGTTTGGAATCAAAGTTGCGTTGAATAAACGTTTACCTGTTGGAGAGATTTCTCTCTTGAAGTAAATACCAGGAGAACGTACGATTTGTGATACAACAACACGTTCAGCACCATTTACAATAAATGTACCTTTGTTTGTCATTGTTGGGATATCACCAATATAAACTTGTTGTTCTTTGATTTCCCCAGTGTCACGGTATACTAAACGAGCCATTACTCTTAATTGTTTAGCGTAAGTAGCATCGTGGATTCTTGCTTCTTCTAATGAATACTTCGGATTATCGAAAGTATAATTTGGTAGGAAGTGCAATTCTAATCTACCAGTGTAGTCTTTAATAGGAGAATATGAAAGAAATTCTTCTTTCAAACCTTCAGTTAAAAACCACTCAAATGACTTTTTCTGAATTTCGATTAAATCCGGAAGGTCATCCAATCTTGTTTTTGGCATGCCCATCGGAGTTACTCTCTCAGAATATTTTTTCTTTGACATTCATTCACCTCTCGTTATGTGGTGTACTACAACTATTTATTTAAAAAATTTTATTTTTAGACATAAAGGCACTCATAAGCCATTATAAAATAATACTTGCTAAATCATGCCAGTCAAGAAAAAAACCGATTTTTTTCAAAATTATTAAATATTTGTTTACATATTTCTTCACAACTACTTTTAAATAGGTGAAAATTCCCTTGTTTATTAGTTTTGTCTGTCAAGTCCCCTTTTGAATATTTAACACTTAATTAGCAAAAAAATTTGTTCGGTGATATAATCATTTTTAACTATGAAAATGAAAAAAATTACTTTAAATAAACAAATAAAATTTATAATTTCTACAATTGCAATTTGCGCCGTTTTAATCGGATCTATTGCTTTTACAACCATTAATAATATTCAAAGCAAAATGGATAAAAACTATACCAATTTTGCACAGAATATGACGCAAAATTTTGCCCTAAAGTACGCAGAATTGGATATTAACACCGATTTAGAAAAAAAAGTAAACGTATTAAAAAAATACTCTTCTTTAATTTTAAAAATGCATAACGATATCCTTTTTATCGAATTTAAAGATGAGAATAATAATATAATATATTCTTCTAAAAAAGATTTCCCAATAAATGAAACAGATACTTTTATAAACGTTAGTTCTCCTGTTCTTTCTTTAAACAATAATCTTATTGGGTCTGTTTCTATCGGTATGAACGGAAATGAAATAAAAAAATCTGAAGAACAAACAAAAAAAATTCTTATAGAAGTTTTCTCAATAATTGGAATTGTTTTTGCTTTACTATTTTTCTTTAATATATTTCTATTATCAAAGGAAATGGAAAAATTACACAAAGCCGTACAACAAATATCTACAGGGAAATTTGGCTATAAATTAGAATCTGAGAACTTAAATGAATTAGCTGATGCCTTTAATGATATGTCTACTTTATTATCAAAGTACGAAGAACAAAATATTGAGCAATTAACCCTTGAAAGAAACAAATTAGAAGCCGTATTAATGAGTATTATCAACGGGGTTGTTGTTTGCGATAATAACGACAAAGTTGTTTTATCAAACTCTGCTGCGCTTTCCATGTTAGATGTTGAAGAAAACCAATTTTTAAATACAAAAATTCAAGATTTTATCGATACACACGGACAAAAATGCTTCTTAGATAAAATAGAAGAATTTAAAGATACTCCATTAAATATCATTGAACAAAAACCAATAGAATTTAATATAGAAGCGGGCAATAAAACAATAAAAGCTATGATTTCACCTATGTTTTCAAAGCAACAAGATTATGTAGGGTATATTATTGTTTTAATTGACATCACAAGAGAAACAGAAGTAAACAAACTAAAAAATACATTTATCTCAAATGTTTCTCACGAATTAAGAACACCTGTTACTGTATTAAGAACATACATTGATACTTTATACAATAATGGTGATGATTTTGATGAAGAAACAAAAAAAGATTTCTTAAAAACTATTGATACTGAAGCAAGAAGACTACATACAATGGTTAACGACATCTTAGATTTCTCCCGTTTAGAATCAGGGAAAGTAAACGTAAGAAAAGAATATTCTAATTTATCAGAACTTTTAGAACAAAATATAAAATCAATTCAAATTCTTGCTGATGAAAAGAATATGAAAATCATTTTCCAAAATGAAAACGAGCTAAAAAATGTTCCATTAAATGTTGAAAGTATGGATAGGGTAATCAGGAATTTACTTTCTAACGCAATAAAATATTCAAACGAAAATACAGATATCATTGTAAAAACAGGCATTACAGAAGAAAAAGATTATGCTTGGTTCAGCATAAAAGATAACGGGATTGGCATTTCCAAAGAAAACTTAGCTAAAATTTTTGATAGATTCTACCGTGTTGAAAATGCAACTCACACTGTAAAAGGCACAGGCTTAGGCTTGCACCTTGTTAAAATGACAATAGAGCAATACCATCACGGAAAAATTACAGTAGAAAGCACCGAAAATGTTGGTTCTACATTTACTGTATATCTACCATTAAATATTGATGAAAGCGAATTAGCTTAAACTCTTGTTTCAGTTTTTTCTTTAACTTTTTTTAATGCTCTTTTCGCATTTTCATATTCTGAAGATAATTCCATTGTAAAATTAATTGATTCTATATCTCTTGCAATTGCTTCTTTACAAGCATACATATCATTAATTGTACAAGAAGCGAATGGCGAATTTACCTCATTACGTCTTGTATAAATCATTTTAAATATTTTTTGCGATTTAGAATCATATCCAGGTAATTGATTTTTAAAACCATAATATTTATAAGCAGCTCGTGCAATAGTATAGATTTCACAAGGACCCTTATCTATAACAATCATTTCTTTTGTTTTTGCACTAAACTTAAATTTATTTTCGCAACAAGCTCCAATAATTAAATTTATAATTAAAGCTTTATATCCTTTTAATGGGGTTAAAAAACCTTCTTCTTCACCCATATATTCTAAAATTTTCTCAGCGTGAGGAATTCTATAAATAACAATTCCTTGTGCTTTCAAATATTGAATTAATTTTTCTGGAGCATTTATATATTGTTTTGCAAGAGCCTTCATTTTATCATGCAAAGCTTGTTTTTTAGCTTCTGTCGCAGCAGATATATTCAAAGAACAACAAGAGTTTAAAACCCTTTTTGTTGTTGATGCTTTATAAGACGCAGAACAAGCCTTTTGTTGCTTTTTTAAACCAATCAACAATGTCTTATATGCTCTCTTTATATTTTCAAATATATCCATGTAGGCTCCTAACCCTATATATTTATATTAAAACATTTTTAATGCAAATATTGCTAAATATGTTTATAATTATAAAAAAGATTAAGAGGAAATTTTGAATAATTTTTATAAAAAACATATTCCATATCTATTCATACTCCCAGCATTAATTATGTTAGGTATCTTTTTCTTCTTACCTTTTTTACAAACTATTATATTAAGTTTTCAAGATTATTCTATTGATATTTATAATCCAACTTTTAATGGCTTAAATAATTATAAACTATTATTCCAATCAAGGGAATTCTATCAAACAATTTTTAACACTTTTTTATTTTTAATAATGGTTGTTCCTATTTTATCAATACTACCATTGATTGTAGCCATATTCATAAACCAAAAAATCAAAGGAATTTCAATTTACAAAGTATTAATATATCTTCCTGTAGTTGTTTCAATTGTTGTTGTTGCGATTGCATTCAAATGGCTTTATGCACAAGAAGGAATTTTAAACTACATTATTCAAACCTTAGGATTTAATCAAATAGGTTGGCTTACAGATACAAAATTTGCTATGTTTTCTATTGCATTAGTAACAATTTATAAGGGAATTGGCTACTATATGATGATTTACTTAGCAGCGTTAATGGGAGTTCCAAAAGATTTATATGAAGCAGCAGAAATTGATGGCGCACCATCTTTTATAAAACATTTAACAGTTACTGTTCCACATATAATGCCAACTATTGCTTTAGTTGTAACAATATCTTCTATATCTGCATTAAAAGTTTTTGCAGAAATTTATGTTATGACAAAAGGCGGACCTTTAAATTCAACAAAGACAATGGTTTATTATATTTACGAAAGAGCCTTTGAAAACTTAGATTTATCTATGGCGTCAACAGCCTCAGTTATCTTATTAATAATAATTTTAATATTCTCTATCATAAATATTACTTTCTTCGAAAATAAGAGGTATAAGTTATGATTAAAAAATTCTTAAAAGGATTTAGCACTCATTCTTTCTTAATATTAATGTCAATTTTGTCATTATTTCCATTCCTATGGTTAATATCAACAGCATTAAAAGGAATGAATGAGAACATTTTTGAATATCCACCATATTTCATACCAAAAAATTTAACTTGGGATAATTTTATAAGCGCGTGGAAGCAAATACCATTTTTAGTATATTTTTTAAATAGCTTTATAGTTGCAGGTTTTACAGTAATTTTAAATTTAATTTTCTCATCGCTTGCAGCATATCCTTTAGCAAGAATGAATTTTAAAGGTAAAAATTTTATTTTCAGCTTAATTTTAGCAACAATTATGATTCCATTCCAAGCAATAATGCTACCAATTTATTTAATAGTTTTAAAACTACATTTAGTGGATGCTTACGGTTATGTAATGGGATATTTAGGCTTAATTTTGCCATTTGCCGTTAATGCATTTGGAATATTTTTAATGCGTCAAGCATTTTTATCTATACCAAAAGAAATGGAAGAAGCTGCTTTTATAGATGGTTGCAGTGTTTTTGAAATATGGAGAAGAATACTTTTACCAATGACAGCACCAACATTATCAGTATTAGCTATATTTACTTTTATAGGATCTTGGGGTGAATTTTTATGGCCAAGTATCGTACTAACAAACAAAGCATTATATACATTACCTGTGGGTGTGAATGATTTACAAGGTATGTTTAGCGCTAATTGGAGACTAATTGCTGCAGGTTCAATAATTTCAATAATTCCAATAATAATTTTCTTCTTAATAATGCAAAAATATTTTGTTTCTGGACAAAATGAAGGAGCAGTTAAAGGATAACCTTTTCTAAAAACCGAAAAGGCCTTGCGAAAAATGCAAAGCCTTTAAACCTGTTTTATCATTATATCAACCTTCAAAATCCAGGAACGAATTCTTCGTTTCTAATTGTTCATAACCTGTTTTAAATTGTTCTATCGCTGTATCACATTCTGTATTAAATGCATCAAAATCAAGATTAAAATCTGGAAAGTCAGGAAGTTCTGAATCGCCTTCAAACATATTCAAACAAAAATCTACTTCCGCAAAACCTTCTTTTTTATCATATTCTGGTTTTAGACTTTTTAATACTTTTTCATTAAATCCACTAATGTCTGAAAAGAAACTCATAATATCCTCATTTTTTGTTATCTTACATATATAAAGGATATATACTTTTAAAAATTGCCTTTTTTATTCAAAAAAGTTTAACAAAAAAGAAAAACCCTGTTGCATCAAGGGTTTTTGCCTTTTATTTTTGTTAACATTCCGTTACATATAATGTATATATTATTTAAATATTTCGATACTTCTATCTAAAATATTATTCATATATGCAATTGTTATTCCATAATTAGAAATAGGAATATTGTTATTTTTTGCATACTCATAACGATTTAAAACTTCGTTGTCTTTTAGCATACAAGCACCGCAATGAATAATCATAGAATATCTAAAAATATTATCAGTAAAAGAAAGTCCTGATGAAAATTCAAAATTAAGTTTTTTTCCGGTATATTCTTGTAACCACTTAGGGATTTTAACGCTACCAATATCTTCACATTGACGATGATGAGTACAACCTTCCGATATTAAAATTGTATCGTTATCTTTTAAATTTTCTATAGCCTTAACGCCATCTACAGAATAAGATAAAATTCCTTTATAACGAGCAAAAAGAATAGAAAAAGAAGTCAAAGGAATATCACTTGGCAAAATTGCATTGACCCTTTTAAAAACTTGTGAATCAGTAATAACAAGTTTAGGTTTTTCTGGGAATTTAGCCAATGTCATATTCAATTCGTCAGGCTGAACAATAACAGTTATTGCGCCAACTTCTAATAATTCACGAATGATTTGTTGTTGAGGTAATATCAAACGACCTTTTGGTGCTGATGCATCAATAGGAGTAACCAAAACAACAACATCATTTTTACCAACTATATCTTTTAAGATTGTTGTTTCTTTTTTGGTTGTTTTTACAATCGTACCAATTAAATCTTTTAACTCATTAATATTTATGTTATTTAATGCACTTACAAATATTTCATTATCCTTTTGTTGAGGAATTGATGATAATAAATCAGCCTTATTATAAGCAACAATATATTTAATATTTTTTTCTTTAAAAATATCTATCAATTTTTTATCATAATTATTCAATTGATTTTGAGCATCTGAAACCAAAATGGCAATATCAGTTTTATTAAGAATTTCAATAGTTTTTTCAACTCTTAATTCACCCAATTGTCCTTCATCATCAATACCTGCAGTATCAATAATAGTAACAGGGCCTAATGGTAATAATTCCATTGCTTTAGAGACAGGATCTGTTGTTGTACCTTTAACATCAGAAACCAATGCCATTTTTTGATTAGTTATAGCATTTACTAAACTTGATTTGCCTGCATTTCTCACACCAAAGAAGGCAATTGTTATTCTTTCCGCATATGGAGTCATATTTATAGACATTTTTATTACCTCTTTACTAATTATATATCAACCTCATTTTTTCTACTAAAAAATAATATTAATTATTGTAAATACGCTTAAAAAAAAACTAAAGTTTTCGCTATTTTGGCCGATACAAAAAGATATCAAATAGTATTTACACGAGGCTTGAAATATATGAAAATGAAAAATTTATTATGCGCTGCTGTAGCAGTATCTACTTTTGTATTCCCTGCAATAGCTAATGCAGAAGTTGAAAAAGCATATACTTTAACACCTGTTGATGTAAAAAAAGATACATCAATTACTTTGTATGAATTTGATAAAACAACAGGTACATTAAAAAAGGTTTATAACGAGCTAACTTTAAATCAAACAACATACGGCAGTGGTAACGCCTCAACCACTGTCGATGTTGTTCTTCCTAATAACAAAACTCAAACAATAACAGTTAATTATGAAAGTGATAATTTAGCAACTCGTGAAAATTTGAACTACGATAAACAAATAGATAGGGATTTTGTAAACCTCACAAACACAGGTGATGGCGGAGCTTTGGTTAGTGGCAAAAATTATGATATTGATTATATAATTGGTGATTTTATTGGAAATAATATAACAGCTGTAAAAACTGGCTCAAGTAATAGTGCATTGGCAAAAGGTGGTGCAATCGTTAATTATACCTCATCAGAAATTGGTTCTATAACTGGTGATTTTGTTAATAATTATATTAATTTAAGTGGCCAGTATACTATTGAAGCTTATGGTGGTGCTATTGCAAATTATGATTCTATCTATAGTATAAATGGTAGTTTTATTAAAAATTATATTAATGTTGATTCAAAAAGTACAAAAAATGCTACTACACAAGCATATGGTGGTGCTATTTATAATAACAAAATCTCAATGACAGTAACTGGTGATTTTATTGATAACTATATAACCACAACAGTTTCTTCTGGTAATGGATATTATCCTCAAGCATATGGTGGTGCTATTTATAACAAAGGAATAATGACAGTAAATGGTAATTTCTTTAACAATAGAGTAATTAGTTTGTCTTCAGCTGGTGGTGCTATCTATAATGCAGGAATGATGACTATCAATGGTGATATTCTTGGTAATAGTGTGGTTGGTTCTTCTTCTCAATCTGGTGCTATTTATAATCAAGGCGATATCACTGTAAATGGTGACATAATAGAGAATTCAATTGTTGCAGAAGATACAACAAAAAAGGCATATGCAAGTGGTGGGGCTTTATACAATACTTCAAGTGGAACAGATTTGATTGCTAAAATGAATATAAATGGTAATGTTATAAATAATTCCATTGAAGTAACAGCTAATAATTTAGAAACAAGTGTACACGCAGGTGCTTTATATAACAGTATTCAAGCAGAAATTATAGGAGATTTTATTGGTAATCATATTAATGTAACATCTCAATCAGGTGATATATATGCTGTTGCAGGTGCAGTTGAAAATTATTCAAATGATTTTGTGCATAATGGTGATTTTATTAATAATTATATTAATATTATTTCTAATACAGATACAATAACAGCTCAAGGTGGAGCATTCTATAATTCAAATATGGCTGCAGATTTTAATCTTACATCTGATTTTATAGATAATTATATTAAAATTGATTCTGATATGACAAAGAATACAGTGTATTCTGCGAGGATAAATGTTGGAGGTGGTGCTTTATATAATAGTAAAAATGCTGTTATTGATAATTTATCAGGTGATTTTATTAACAATAGAGTTAATGTTGAAATAATATATGATTCAAATAGTTTCTATACATATATTACAGGTGGTGGTGCTATTTATAATGAAGGTACTATAAAAAATATCGTTGGTGATTTTATAGGCAATTCAATTGTTTCAGAATATATTAACTATACAAAAACAGCACAAGGTGGGGCAATATATAATACAGGAACAATCGAAAATTTAAGTAGTTTATTCAAAAATAATAGCGCATATGATGGTGGTGCTATTTATAACGCGAAGACAATTTCTACACTTGAAAGTGATTTTATAAATAATAGTGCAGTTAATGGTGGTGCTATTTATAACAACGGCACAATTACGTCTATGAATAGTAATTTTGAAAACAATATTGCAAGCAATTATGGTGGCGCCATTTATAATACTGCGTCTAATTCAACAATAAATGGTACGTTCGAAAACAATAAAGCTAAATCTGGTGGTGCTATTTATAATGAAGGTAAGAGTGTTAATGTTAATGGCGATTTTATTGGTAACTCAACAAGCGTGGAACAAATTAATTCGACTGATATTGTTTGGGCTACTGCTGGTGCCGTTTTCAATAAAGGTACAGATGTTCATATAAAAGGTGATTTTATAGGTAACTCAACTTATGCTAAATCACAAATGGGCCATGCAAATTCTTTAGGTGGGGCTGTTTTCAACGAAATTGGTGGAGTAATAAATTTATATGGTAATTTTATAAACAATTCCGTTGTTGCTGAAACAATTTCAGGTTCTTTTAGTGCTATGGGTGGCGCTATTTATAATAATGGAAATACCATAAACATTAGTGCAGTTGAAAACGATATTGAATTTACAGGCAATACCGCTAATGGCGAAAGTAATGCTATATATAATGGCTCAGGAACAATTAATTTTAATACCGATAATGGTTATAAAATTTATATGAATGATGCCATTTTGGGAAATTCTTCTGATTATTCTAAAGGTACTATCAATATTAATGGTGATATGTTCTTAAATAATGTATTGGCAGATCATTATGTTTATATTAAGAGTGGAAGTCTTAATTTGCAAAAAAATGCGAATTTCAATAATGGAGTATCTTTAACAATAAATGAAGGTACTACTTTAGATATAATTGATAATCAAGTAAAAGAATATACATTGAATTATTTAAATTCAAGCAATGGTAATTTAGCGCTTGATATAGATCTTTCAAATTTAGTTGCTGATAAATTTGTAACTAATTCTGCATCAGGTACAATTAATTTATCAAATATAAATATTTTAAACCCAGTAGCAGAAAAATATGGAAAAATCCAAATAGTAACTAATGGTTGGGGATTTAATGTTAATCCTGTTGAAGTTTATACAACTGTAGGTAAAGTATATTTTGAAAATGCTGGTAATGGATATATAATTATCGATTCAAATGATAGAACGGCTCAAACATTCCAAAATATAGTTAAATTTATAGATGGCGATAGAATTTATTGTATGGATAAAGAAGAAACCATTACAAGAAATTTAGATTCTATGTCTGGTACATCATTAATTGTTAATGGCAATGGAAAAGTTGTTGATGGTAATGGTTATCGCGGTATTGATGTACAAGAAGGTCAAACATTAACAATTAATGATATTTATGCAAAAAACTTTAAAGCAGAACAAGATGCAGATAGTTATAATTGGAATGACCAAAATGGTGGTTTTATTTATAACAATGGAACAATAGAAAATTTATCTGGTACTTTTGAAAATAATTTTGCAGAAGCTCGTGGTGGTGTTGTTCATAACAGTTATTATGGTGAAATTACATCTATTACAGGTGAATTTAAAAATAACTCAGCAGAGTATGGTGGTGGTGCTATAAATAACGAAGGAACAATTGATATAATTAATGCAAATTTCACAAACAATGAAGCAAATGATGAAGGTGGCGCAATATATAATAATAGTGAAATCACATCGATAAATGGTGCTTTTGAAAACAATGCAGCTACGTCTGGTGGTGCTATTTATAATGACGGTTCTATTGCAAACATCAATGCAAACTTCATAGAAAACTCTGCAGAATATACTGGTGGTGCAATATATAATGATTCAATAATTGATTCAATTAATGGTTCATTTGTTGAAAATAAATCATCATTTATGGGCGGTGCCATACACAATGATTATGGTTTAATCAATAATCTTAGCGGTACTTTTGAAAATAATTCATCACTTTTAGGTGGTGCCATTATGAATATGCAAGGCTTTATAAATATTTCTGCAAA
>JAZSQW010000098.1:0-6629 GCA_045538205.1 Candidatus Avigastranaerophilus sp.
GGACGAGCTTTGTGGAACTTTTGCGGGAAAAGTTCCCCCGTCGGGAGACCCGTCGGAGACAAAAGCTTGAAATTTGTTTTAAAATTCAGAATTAAAAATAATTTCAAAGCTAATAAGATGCTGAAACAAGTTCAGCATGACGGATAGAAAATATTTCTAATAAATACATACCTATAATATTATTTATGTATAGTTCCGATTTAAATCAGATATGAAATTCTTTCGTTGGATAATAAAAGTCTTTAAGTTATAATTACACTATGATAAATAAATATTTGACAGATACTATAAGTGCAATAGCAACCCCTATCGGTAATGGTGGGGTTAGTATTGTGCGTTTATCTGGCCCTGATGCATTTAAAATTATCGATAAAATGTTTTCTTCGCAAAACCTTATTGCTGGTAAAATTTATCACGGTTGGGTGATGGAAAATAATTCAAAATTAGATGAAGTTATCGTTTTACCATTTAAAGCACCTAACAGTTATACAGGTGAAGATGTTATTGAAATTCAATGCCACGGTGGTATTCATATAACTAATAAAATTCTTGATTTAACTATTCAAAATGGTGCAAGATATGCCGAAAAAGGTGAGTATACAAAAAGGGCATTTTTAAATGGCAAAATGGATTTATCTCAAGCAGAAGCAGTTTTAGATTTAATTCATGCTCAAACAGAAAAGTTTGCTGTATCAAGTGCTAAAAATCTTTTTGGTAAGCTTTCAATAGAAATAGCTAATATTCGCCAAGAAATAATGGATTTACTTTCAAGAATTATTGCAGCTGTTGATTTTCCTGAAGATGTAGCTGAACCTGATTATAGTTTTATTGAAGAAACAATAGAAAAAATTATTGAAAAAATCAATTATATTTTAAGCTTCTCAAAAAGCTCTAATATATATCGTCAAGGTATAAAAATAGTTTTAGCAGGCCGTCCTAATGTAGGTAAATCATCTTTGTTTAATGCTTTATTGAATTTAGAACGTGCTATTGTAACAGATATTGCAGGCACAACTCGTGATGCTATTCAAGAAACATTAGATATTGATGGAATTGCTGCAACAATTATTGATACTGCTGGTATTCGTGAAGATGAAGATATTAACAAGGTTGAAGCAATCGGTATTGATTATTCTAAACGATTTGTTCAAGAAGCAGATATTGTTCTATTCCTTTATGATTTAAATGAAAGTTTTTCTTCTGAAGATGAGGAAATTTTTAATACAATTCAAGATAAAACTTTCTTGAAAATTGCAACTAAATGTGATTTAACTACAAATAGAGATGATGATGCCATTTGCGTTTCACTTAAAACAGGTGAAAATTTAGATGTTTTAAAACAAAAAATTAAAACGACTGTGCTTAATCAAAATCTTACAGAAGTTGAATTTATTACAAACCAAAGACAACAAAAATGTTTGAATGAAACAAAAAATTCTTTAATTAATGCTTTAATTGCTACTCAAAATCAGGAAATTCAAGACTTAATTTCTATTGATATTAAATCAGCTTTGATGTTTATTTCAGAGGTTTCAGGCGAAGTTATAACTGATGATATTTTAAATAATATTTTTGATAATTTCTGTATTGGTAAATAATCATATCCACTTGGGGAATAAAATTTTTAAAATAATCATTTAAATTATAAATATAATTTGCATTCAAGATTGGGAATAAATATGAATTTGTCGTCTATTGTTTTTGATAATAGTCTTATTTCTGAAGCTTTTTATCACGTTTTAGAATATTCTAACAGTGAAATAATTATCACTGATAAAAATTTGAATATTATCTTTCAAAATTCTAAATTTAACTTTAAAAATCAAAAATTTTCTATTTCGGAATTAGCTCATAATCAATCTAATAAAAATTTGAATTATCATTTTTCAAAATTTAGAGCTTCTGATAAGAATCATCTATTTTTTAAATTAATTTTGAATGATGAAAATAATTCGATAGATGTTCCGTTGAATGTTCATATCTGTAAAATTAAAGATAAAAAAGATAATTTAAATGGGTTTTCAATAATAATTCAAGATATAACTCAAGAATTAAAAAATAATATGCAAAAACAGTCTATGATAGATGTTTTAATGCACGATTTAAAAAATCCTGTAAGAGCAAATATTCAGGTTTTAGAACAATTATCTAAAAATAAATTTGGCATTATTGATGATAATATTCGTTTTGTTATTGACGAGCTTTTAAATTCTTGCAAGTTTATTAATTATATGATGGATAATCTTATAATTAAATATAAAAATGAATATTCTATGCAAGAAATACTTAAAGAAAAACGCTCTCTTGTTGATTTGGTAAAACAGCGTTGTAATAATTTATTAGGGTTTTTTGATAGAAGAAAACAGTATATTGAATTAATTGTAGAAGATAAAATACCTATGCTTTATTTCGATTTTGAAGCAGTAGAAAAAGTTATTAATAACTTATTAATTAATGCTTCTGAGCAAAGTGTAGATAATTCTAAAATTATTGTGCTTATTAAAAAGATTGAAGAATATATTTCAGTTTCGTTTATTAATAACGGTTATTTTGAAACAGATGAAAACTTAAATAATATTTTTGATGAATATATTACTTGTACAAATAAATTTAGAAAAATTGGTTTTGGTTTAGAGCTTTTTAATTGCAAAAAAGTAATAGAAGCACATCAGGGAAAAATTTGGGCAGAAAGAATAAATGAGCAAGGAACATCAATAACTTTTTGTTTGCCCGTTTAATTTATATCAACAACACTAACGCCATCGCCACCTTCAGAGTTTTCTCCTGGACGGAATTTTGCAACATAAGGTGAGTGCATTAAATAATCACGAATAACTTGTTTTAAAGCGCCTGTGCCGTGTCCGTGAATAATATAAACAGGGCTTAAATTTACTAAACTTGCTTTATCTAAATATGCTTCCACTTCATCTAAAGCTTCTTCGGCTCTATAACCACGCAAATCTAATGTTTGAGATATGTTTCTGCGTTCTATTGCGAAATCTTTTTTATAAACACCTTTAGCTTTTGCTTCTTTTTTAATTAAATTTTTGTTTAAAACGGCCAATTTATTCTGTTTGATTTTTGTTTTCATTAAACCCATTTGAATTTGAACGTTTTTATTTTTATCAGGCAGAGATAAAATTATAACTTCTTGATTTAAGTCCATAATCATAACTTTATCGCCAATTTTAATTGTTTCCCAATTAATAGGAGTATATTTTTCAGCAATTTCATCTTCTGCTTTTCTAAAATCACTACGCATTGCTGTTTCAATACCTGCAAGACGATGGAAACTTCGGCGTGCAATTTTTTCTGATTTTTCTTCACGCATTTGTTTCAAAATATCTTTGATTTCTTCTCTTGCTTCTTCAATTGAAGTTTCATATTTCTTTTTATAAATGCTGATGTTTTTCTTTTTATCTTTTTTAACTTCGTTTAATTTATCGTTTAAACTTTGTTCTAAACGTTTTACATTTTCTTCTTTTTCTTCAATAACTTTTTTAGAATCAGAAAGCTCTTGTTGAGTTTTTTGTAATTCTTCTAAAACTTTTGCAGTTGAATCTTTTTGGTTGAAATAAATATCTCTTGCATTATTAACAATTTCTTCTTTAAGTCCGATATTTTTACCAATAGAAATGGCATTACTTGCACCAGGAATACCAATTAACAACTTATATGTAGGAGTTAAGGTATTAATATTAAATTCAACAGAAGCATTGATAAAACCTTGTTTTAAATATGCTAAAGATTTCAATTCGCCATAGTGAGTTGTTGTAACGACAAAGGCACCACGTTTTTGCAAAAATTCTAAAATGGCTTGAGCTAAAGAAGCTCCTTCTTGTGGATCAGTTCCTGCTGAAATTTCATCAAGTAAGATTAAAGTATCATAATCAGCGTGGTTGATTATGTTTACAATATTTGTCATGTGTGAAGAAAATGTTGATAAGTTTTGAACAATACTTTGTTCATCACCAATATCAGCAAAAATTTTTCTAAATGGATAAATCTTAGCTTCATAACAAGGAATATGCATGCCAGCTCTTGTCATTAGTGTGCATAAACCAACGGTTTTTAATACAACGGTTTTACCACCTGTGTTTGAGCCTGTAATAACCATGCAATTTTTGTTGCTATCAATGTAAAAATCATTTTCTACAATTTCTTTTTTAGATTTGATTAAAACAGGGTTTTTCATCATTTTTAAATCGATAACTTTTTCATCAGAAATTACTGCTGAAGTGCCATCAAATGACATACTATATTTTGCTTTTGCAAAAATAAAATCAAGCTCAATTAATTGTAAATTTGCTGTTTTTATTTCTTCAGCACAATCACCGATTAATGAAGATAATGTTTTTAAAATCTTTTCTATTTCTATTTGAATGTTAACTTGAAGCTCTCTAATTTTATTATTTAAGCCAACAATAATTTCAGGTTCAATATAAAAAGTTTGATTAGATTGAGATACATCATGTACAATACCAGCAACTTTATTTTTACATTCGGCTTTAACTTGAAAAACGGTTCTTCCATCTCTTTGAGTGTAAATAGTATCTTGTAAGTTGGATGTAAAATCAGAATTTTGCAATAAAGAAGAAACACAAGTGCGAATATTTGCGGTTGTATCTCTTAAAGCTTGATATAAACCTTTTAATTCGGCCGTAGCGTCCTCTTTAACAGTGTACGAAGGGGTGAAGGTATCAAATACCTTATCTTCTAATTCTTTGTTCGCAAAAAGGGTATTACGCATTTCAGATAGTTCAAAATAATCTTTTGAAATACTATCTAAAAAATTACGCATTAATCTTGAAGTGCGAAGAGTTTTTGCTATATTAATAATTTCTTCTTCGTTCAAACGAAGTTTTTTTCTTGCATCATTCAAAGATTTTTCAACATCAAAAATATTTTCCAATGGAACATTAATAGCGTCATTAACAATATTTTTTGCTTGAGTTGTTATTAATAATTCTTTTTTAATTGTGTTTGTATCATCAAAAATAACAGCATTAAGACATCTTTCACGTCCCAATTCGCTGATAGCATAATCTGAAAGATATGAAAGAACTTTATCAAATTCTAAAATTTGTGCTGATTTTTTGTTCATAGAAATATTATAAACAAAAAAAAGAGCGAGAATAAAATCCTCACTCTTTTTGTAACTTTTTTATCAAAGAACTATTTTTTTGCAGCTACTTTGCCATCAACAACTTCTTTGAATTTTTTACCAGCTGTGAATACAGGAGCTGTTTTAGCAGCGATTTTAATTGTAGCGCCAGTTTGTGGGTTACGACCTGTTCTTGCAGCTCTTTTTCTTGCTTCAAATGTACCAAAACCAACTAATGTAACTTTTTTACCTTTAGCAACAGTTTTTTCAATTGTTGACATTAAAGCGTTTATAACTTCAGCAGCGTCTTTTTGAGTAACTTTTGCTTTTTTTGAAACTTCTTGTACTAATTCTTCTTTGTTCATGGTAAAAACCCCTTCGCTTGTCTAATAACATTTCTTATTATATCTGATTTTCAGAAGTAGTCAATAGCTAATTTTCAATGTGGCTATATATCCTACCGATGTACTACTTATTTTTCATAGTCGGGAAGGCTATTACATCGCGAATGGTTTGTGAATTTGTTAGCAACATAACTAATCTATCAATACCCATTCCCATACCACCTGTAGGAGGCATACCATATTCTAATGCTTCGATGAAGTCTTCATCATATTCCATAGCTTCTTCGTCACCATTAGCTTTTGATAGAGCTTGACCTTCAAATCTTTGTCTTTGGTCAATTGGGTCAGATAATTCAGAGAATGCGTTTGCAATTTCCCAACCATTTACACGTGTTTCAAAACGTTCTGTTAAACGTGGGTTATCTCTGTGAACTTTTGCTAATGGAGAGATTTCAAGTGGGTAATCGATAATGTGAACTGGTTGAATTAAGCTTGGTTCAACTTTTTCTTCGAATACTTTATCTATTACTTTGCCCCAACAATCACAATCTTCAACATCAACGTGAATTGTTTCAGCTAATTTAACAGCTTCTTCAAGATTAGCACATTTTGAGAAGTCTGCATTTGTATATTCTTCAATAGCACCTATCATAGTTTTTCTATCCCATGGTGGTGTTAAGTCAATTTCATTTTCACCATATTTAATTTTTGTTGTTCCAAGAACTTCTTGTGCAACATAAGCTACCATGTTTTCTGTTAATTCCATCATATCATTGTAGTCTGCATATGCTTGGTATAACTCAATCATAGTAAATTCTGGGTTATGGCGAGTATCAATACCTTCATTTCTAAAACATTTACCAATTTCGTAAACTCTTTCAGAAACACCACCTACGATTAATCTCTTTAGATATAATTCAAGTGCTATACGCATTGTCATATCCATATCTAAAGCATTGTGATGTGTTGTAAATGGACGAGCATTAGCACCTGAAGCTACTGTTTGTAAAATAGGTGTATCTACTTCTAAGTAGTTTCTTGCTGCTAAATATTCTCTAATTTTTTGAATAATTAAGCTTCTTTTTCTGAAAGTATCACGAGTTTCTTCGTTGATAATTAAGTCGATATATCTTTGACGATATTTTGTTTCAACGTCTGTTAAACGGTGGAATTTTTGTGGT
>JAZSQW010000122.1:0-5661 GCA_045538205.1 Candidatus Avigastranaerophilus sp.
GGACGAGCTTTGTGGAACTTTTGCGGGAAAAGTTCCCCCGTCGGGAGACCCGTCGGAGACAAAAGCTTGAAATTTGTTTTAAAATTCAGAATTAAAAATAATTTCAAAGCTAATAAGATGCTGAAACAAGTTCAGCATGACAAGATAATTATATTTCTAATGAAAATATAACTATAATATTATTTATGTGAATTTTCAAACAAAAACAGCAGTGATGATTTGTAATCACTGCTGTTTTTAAATTATTTCTTAAAAATTAATAATTATTTGCTTTTTCTGCAAAATATGCTTGAGGGTGTTTACATACAGGGCATAATTCAACAGCTTTTGTACCAATGTGAATATGACCACAATTAGAACATTCCCAAACAATATCTTTATCTTTTTCAAAAACAGTTTTTTCTTGAACAGCTTTTAATAATTTTCTGTATCTTTCTTCGTGATGTTTTTCGATTTTAGCAACTGCATCAAATAAAACAGCTAATTCATCAAAGCCTTCTTCTTTAGCTTCTTTTGCAAAACGAGCATACATATCTGTCCATTCATAATTTTCGCCGTTTGCAGCATCTTCTAAGTTTTCCATTGTTGAAGGAACTGCGCCACCGTGTAAGTATTTAAACCAAATTTTAGCGTGTTCTTTTTCATTGTTTGCTGTTTCTTCAAAGATTTTGCTAATTTGAACATAACCATCTTTTTTTGCTTTAGAAGCATAATATGTATATTTGTTTCTTGCTTGAGATTCGCCAGCAAATGCTTCCATTAAATTTTTTTCTGTTTTTGTTCCTTTTAATTCCATAGTTAATACTCCTATAAATTAGTGACAATGATGACCATCTGCGTGTCCATGACAATGATGTCCATCTTCATGTCCGTGACAACCACCTCCGCTTGCACAAGTATTTTCACCTGTTTCAAGTGTTTGATTTAAGTATAACTCAATAACCTCTTTTATGTCTAATTCTGGACAACCAGAAACAACTTGTATACCACATTCTGCAAACATCATTAAAGGTCTTCCTCCCATACCACCGGCTAAAACAATATTTGCACCTTGTTCAGCTATCCAAGCTGCACTATGGCAAGATATTCCTTCTTCTGGTTCTCCGTTTGTTATGCTTAATATTTCTTTTGTTTTTTCGTCAACTTCAACAAAAGTAAATGTTTCACAATGGCCAAAATGACCGCATAATTTACCTTCTGCTGTAGGAATTGCAATTTTCATATATTTCCCTCCTTTTAATTTTTCAATATTTGTTTGTAACAAAATAGCATTTTCTAATGCTTGAGTATCTGTTATATTGTGATTTTTTGCATACTCTTTTAAAATATTTAGAATATTTTCGTTTATTCTTCTGTTAAATGGCACTTTTTTATTGCAAGTTTTTTTTCTGCCTGCACATTTTCTTTTGCCACCCCAATTGCATTTTTTGTTTATCATAAAAACATGATAATTATGCTATTTGATTATGTCAATACAAAATCAAATATGCAAAAGAGGGATTGTAATTTACAATCCCTTGAATAAAACTTATTAAACTTACTATCGAGGCAATTATACAATTCTTTTAAATGTTGAAATTGGTTGTCCTTCACGAGAAAGTTGTCCTAAAGAATAAATAATTGATTGGTATTTTCTAATTTCTTTTGCTACTTCACCAGATAGTACTTTGTCATTTTCTTCAAAAAAGTTTTTTACTTCATTCAAGCCAAGATTTTCAGCTTCGCTTCTAAGAGCACTTTGTACTGTTTTAATAGTCTTTTTTGGAAGATTAATATTAAAACTAAAGGGGTTATTTAAGAATATATTGTTGTCGGCCATATCTTTTCACCATTATTACACAATCTTATATCGGCAGAATTTAATTAAACTTTAATAATTTTTTATAAAATGTAAAGAAAAATTTAAAGTTATGTTTGTGATACGATTTTGATATTGCGATTAGGGAATGTGTTTTTGCAATTGTAAAGAAATAAAATTTAGATGGCAAAAAATTTTTTGACGTGCATTAAAGCATGAGGAAATAGACAAATAGTAAATCATGATTAATAAAGTATCACTACAAGCAGAAAATAAATTATTAAATAAACAACAAAAAAACCAAAGTTTTAAAGGGCCAGGAACAGCATTATTAACAGGTTTGGGTGGTTTAAATGATAGTCCAGCTTTGGGTGCTTGTGCTGTTGATTTGTGTTCTATGGTTATTCCAAGAACAGCTATTGAATATAAAAATAGAGGAACTCAAGCAGGTATTGAATCTGCAATTCGTGAAGGTAGTAGCTGTTTATTACATGCTTGTGTAGGTTTAATTGGTTTTGCTGCTGCTTCATTGTTGTCTAAAGGTTTTAATCAACAACACGGAATTAAAGCGCAAAATATTTTTGCAAGTGGCGATACTGTTAAAAATATGTCAGAGATTTGGAAACAAACTGATGGTGATGGCAGTGTAGAACAATTCTTTAAAGGTTTTGTTGATAATTTACAAGGTTTAAGTGGTTCAAATTGGAAAAATGTTTCTAAAAGAGGATCAAAATCAATTGTTGAAAATCTTGTTAAAATGGCTAATAAAACAAGCGAAATGGCAACAAAATCTGGTGCTGAGAAAAAAGCTTTATCTAAAGAAATTAAAACTTTAAAAGAAGTTGTTGTTTCTCAATTAACAAAAGATACTGGTGCTCAAATGAGTTATAAACTTAAAGGCATAAAAGACGCATCAGGTAATGTTGTTGCAAAAGAAATTTCAGCAAGTGCAGCTGAGTTAGTGGATAGTGCAGTATCTTTATCAAATGGCTTTAAGACTAAAACAAAAGAAAAATTACCTGATTTTGTTCAAGGCTTAATGAAAAATAAAAGTGCAGCTACTATTTTAGGCTTAGGTGTTTGTGCTGCTTTATGTTTGTCTTTCCAACCTATAAATACTTGGTTGACTAAAAAACGTACAGGTCAAGACGGTTTTGTTGGAGTTGAAGATAAACAAGCTGATAATTCTAAAGGATTTAAAGCTGCTAAAACAGCTCTTGGTGTTGGGTTCCCAATTTTTGCTATGACTACTATTGGCAAACCTGCTAATTTATTATCTAATATCCAATTCATGAGCAAGATTCCAACAATAAATCAGTTTAAGTTTTTATATGGTTTAACAATTGGTTCAAGATTTTTGTCAGCAAGAGATAAAAATGAGTTAAGAGAATCAACCATCAAAGATACATTAGGATTTACTAATTGGTTAATATTAGGCGGTATGGTTTCTAAACTTACTGCAAGAGCTTTAGGGGGTAAAGCTTTAATAAATAATCCAGTTAAGACAGAGGGTAAAAAAGGTCTTAAATATGCATTTGATTGGATTTCAAAAACTTCTGTAAAATCTTTTGATGAAGTTTTAATGCCAAAAGCAAAAGAAGTAGTAAAAGATGGAAAAGTTCTTCCATTAGCGCAAATGTATAAAAAAGCTTCTCCAACTGTTAAAAAACAAGTTAAGCAAATAGCAACCTCTCAAATCGCAGGTTATTTATATTCTGGTCTTGTTTTAGGTATAGGTATTGCTAAGTTAAATATCTTTATTACAAAGAAAATGCAAGAGAAGAAAAAGATGAAAGAAGCATTGGCTTCAGAAACAACATCTCAAGTTCAGTCTCAAGCTCAAAATAAAGTTAACAATGCGCAAAATACTCAAGTAGTAGCTTCTGCACAACCAACACAATCTGTTCAAACAACTCAAACAGCAAAATCAACAAACTTGCTTGAACAATTTTTAAAGTAATTTGGTATTCAAAGAATTTAATTAATTTGTTATAATAAAGGCTATGAGCATTTATTTAGATAAACAATATAATGAAGCAATTAGTGCAGATTATAGACGTGCAATTTCTATAGCTGTTACTGTTGCGCAGATGAATGGAATTGATATCTTTTTAATTGGCGGGGTTGTTAGAGATTTAATCTTGGATAATCCTATTAAAGATATTGATATTGCTGTTCAAGGCGATGCTATAGATTTTGCTCATAAATTATTAGATGAAGTTCCTTGTGAAATTATCAATATTCAAGAAAATTTAAGGACAGCAAAAGTAAAATTTCAATCAAATGTAGTTATTGATTTTGCTTCTACAAGGCAAGAAAAATATGAAAAGGCTGGTTTTTTGCCTGTTGCTTATAACTTTGGTTGTGATTTGAAAGATGATGTTAAAAGACGTGATTTTTCAATAAATACTTTAGCTTTAAAACTTACAGGTATTAATAAATATTCTTTAATTGATTATTGTAAGGGGTATGAAGATATTCAGAATAAAAAAATTAGAATTCTTCATGATAATAGTTTTGTTGATGATCCTTCGAGGATTATTCGTGCTTTAAAATTTAAGTTGCGTTTTAATTTTAAATTAGAAGAATATACTAATGCTTTAATGCAAGAATATTTTGAAGAAAAATTAGACAATCAAATTCCATTAACTCGTATAAAAAATGAATTAATGCAGTATTTTAATGTAAATAGTAATGAAATGTATTCTACTCTTATTGAGTCTCAAGCATACAAATTAATTTGTGATAATCCTATTAAACATATTGATGAAAGTAGAATTCGTAAATTAAAAAAATTTGAAGTGTTTAATGAAAATGATATTTGGTACATATATATTTTAGCGTTATTAGTTAACTCTAAATATGATAATGTTCGTTTAAATTTAAATAATTTTGATATGAAAATCATTAAAGAAGTAAATGGTTTATTAAATAAAAAATTTAAAGAAAATGAAAAAGACGATAAAATATATTCTATTTTTCATAAATTGAATGAAATTTCTGTTGCTGCATTTTATGTTTTTTCTCAAAATAAAGCAGTAGAAAGATATTTAGAGGTATTAAAAGATATAAAAGTATCAATTACAGGGGCTGATTTAATTGAATTAGGATATGTTCCTTCTCCAAAATTTCCTCAAATGTTCGAGCGAGTTTTAAAAGAAAAATTCAAAGGTAAATTAAAAACAAAAGAGGACGAAATTAAGTTTTTAAAAAAATGTTTTAAAATTCGTTAATGTAAATATTCCTTGTAAACCCTATTCACAAGAATGTATTTTATGTTATATTTGAGATACAAAAAATAGAAATGCATCTTAGAAAAGGAAGAGAAAATGATTTCAGTAAACGATTTAAAAACAGGCTTAACACTTGAAATAGATAACGGCCTTTGGAATGTTGTAGAATTTATGCACGTAAAACCAGGTAAAGGTGCTGCGTTCGTAAGAACAAAATTAAAAAATGCTCAAACTGGTAACGTTGTTGAAAAAACATTCAGAGCTGGTGAAAAAGTTGCTAAAGCTACATTAGATAGAAGAGATATGCAATATCTTTATAAAGAAGGTAATGATTTTGTTATGATGGACTTAGAATCATACGAACAACTTTCTGTTACTGCTGATAAAATCGGTGAAGGCGTTAAATATTTAAAAGAAAATATGAACGTAACAATTTTATTACACGGTACTAACATTATTGGTATTGATATTCCTAACTTTGTTGAACTTGAAGTTGTTGATACACCTCCAGCAGAAAAGGGTAACACAGCTCAAGGTGGTACAAAACCTGCAACACTTGAAACTGGTGCTGTTGTTAACGTTCCATTCTTCGTTACAAATGGTACAGTTATCAGAATCGATACAAGAACT
>JAZSQW010000090.1:0-23280 GCA_045538205.1 Candidatus Avigastranaerophilus sp.
TACTTGTTGTAAAAGTAATATTGCGAATGCAGAATCAGAAGCTGCATTGTATGATATGGTTTGGAAGTTAGTTAATACAAGATATCTTGACCAATCAAATAATGGTCAAAATTGGTATAGATGGCGTCATAAATATGATGATAAAATCAAAACTCCAGAAGACGCATATATTGCAATTGATACAATGGTTGCAAGTTTGAATGATAAATATACAAGATTTGTAACTCCAAAAGAATTTGAAGAAGAAAAAACAATTATAAAAGGTTCTTTATATGGTATTGGTGTTCAAATTGGTATTCGTGATGGAAAAATTCTTGTAATTTCTCCATTAGAAGACACACCAGGAGAAAGAGCTGGCTTGATGGCGGAAGATGAAATTTTGGCTATTAATGGCGTTTCTACAAAAGATATGACTGTAGATAAAGCAGCTGATTCTATTAGAGGTCCAAAAGGTACAACTGTTGAACTTTTAGTTAAGAGAGCTAATGTTCCAAATAAAGTTTATAAAATTGTTAGAGATGAAATTAACATTAAAACAATTTCTACAAAAACACCTGAAAACTTTACTTTAAATGATAGCGTTGGTTATGTTCGTTTAACATCATTTATGGGCAGAAAAGTTGCTATGGACTTTAGAGATGTTATAGCAGGCTTTAAAAATAAGGAAGGTATTATTCTTGATTTAAGAGGTAATACTGGTGGACTTTTAAGTAATGCTATTATTATTGCTGATATGTTTTTAGATAATGAAATTATTGTAAGTACTGTTGATAGAGATGGTTATAAAGACACAGCAAAATCTGCAAAAAGATGTTTTACAACTCAACCTATGGTTGTAATTATTAATAAAGGTAGTGCATCTGCAAGTGAAATTTTATCAGGTGCTTTAAAAGATAATCATAGAGCTATTTTAATTGGTGAAAATACTTTCGGAAAAGGTCTTGTTCAAGAAGTTAAAAGTTTAGCGCCGTTTGGTGCTGGTATGAACATTACTGTTCAAAAGTATTTAACTCCAAATGGAACAGATATTAATAAAAAAGGTATCTCTCCTGATATTGAAGTTAAAATTACAGAAGAAGATATTAAAGCAAAAAATGATGTGCAACTTAAAAAAGCACAAGACGTATTATTGCAAATGATTAAAAATGAAAAATCTATTGCTCAGCAGTAATCTTGTTGTAAATAATTTGAGCTGCATTTAAAACAGGATCTATAGCAGGTGAATAAGGCGGTGCGTAAGGAACGTCTAAATTAATCAGAGATTCCAATTTCATTTTACTTAAAATGGCAGGAATAAGAGTATTAATTCGTTGATTAACATCGCCTTTTCCTATGCCTTGTATTCCTAAAATTGTATGTGTGTTTTTGTCTGCTACTAATTTTAGACTCATTGTGCCAACATCTGGCATGTAGCCTGCTTTGTCTCGCTTGTGTACAATTGCAAATTCAGGCTGAAACCCAAATTCTTTTGCTTGGTTGTAGCTTAAACCAATTATGGAAATTGTATAGTCAAAATATCTTGTAATTGTTGAATTTAATATCCCGTCAAAACGGCAGTTGCCACCTGCTATATTTATTGCCGCACATCTACCTTCTTTATTTGCAGTAGATCCCATGGGTACCCAAGTATATTTATTTGTTACTAAGTTGAAATTATCTGTGCAATCACCTACGGCAAAAACACCTAAGACAGATGTTCTTTGAATATTGTTTACTTTTATACTGTTGTATATTCCTAATTTAATGTCGCTATCAAGTAAAAAATCTGTGTTTGGTCTGACCCCTGTGCCTAAAATAACAAAATCTGTTTCTATGATTTTGCCTGAAGCTGTTTTTACCATTGTAACTTCGTTCTTATCGTTACCTATAAATTCAACAACTTCTTCGTTGGTTAAAATTGTTACTTTTTCGCTATCTTTTTGAGTAATGTAGTTTTCTATTTCTTTTGCAAAATCTTCATCAAACATTTTTAATATTTGATTATTTCTTTCGATTAATGTTATTTGCAAATTGTTATGAACAAAGGCTTCTAATAATTCAATTGAAATATATCCGCCACCAATTAAAACCACCTTTTTAGATTTAAACATTTTGTCCTTAATGTTTATACCGTCTTGAATAGTTCTTAGAGTAAAAATATTTTTCAAGTTTATATTTTTAATATCTGGAATTATTGGAATTGCGCCTGTTGCTAAAACTAATATATCGTAAGGAACTTCGTACACGTTATGTGAAATCAAGTCTTCAATAACAACAGTTTTTTCTTTTGTTTTTACCTTAGTACATTTTTTGTTTAGATTGATATTTATATTTTGTTTTTGGAAGTCTTCTTTTGTTCTTAAAATTAAAGTGTTGGAATCTTTTATAATATCTGCAATGTAATAAGGAAGCCCACAAGCAGAATAAGAGATTATATTCTCTTGTGTAAATAAATCAATTTGTATATCTTTATTTTCGCGTCTTAATTTTGCGGCTGTTTTTGGCCCAGCCGCTCCACCACCAATAATTACAACTTTATCTGTCATATTTTTACCTTAAAAACACATTCTTTGTAATTCAATTTCGCTTATTTCAAATAAGGCTTTTTCTATTTTTTCTGCCATATCTTTGTCTTCTACTTGTAATAAGATAAGACCATTTTTTGAACAGAAAAGAGAAGATGAATTAATACCAATTCGCATTTTTATAGCGCAGTTGAATTCTGTTAATATGCGTTGGAATTCAACTGCGTTTAAAACCTTATCAGGAAGTTTTATACCAATTATTACTGTCATATTACTGCTCGTTTATTTCTATCTTTTTTGTTTTTTTGTCTTCAGAAATTAATTTAGGTAAGTGTAAACACAATATTCCTTTTTTTAAGTCTGCACTTGCTTTTTCAGTATCTATTTCATAAGGGAAGTAAACAGTTCTTGAATAGTTGCCGTATCTAAATTCTGTTTTGTGATATTTGTGTTTTTTATCTTCGGTTTCATTTTCAATTTCTTTTTTAGCTTCAATTTTTACTGAGGTTTTATTAACATCAATATTAATATTTTCTTTTTCGATTCCTGGCAATTCGATTTTTACAGAAAAATATTCATCGTATTCTTTTACATCAATAGGCATCGCCATACCTTGAAGCTCTTGATTGAAAATGTATTCAGGAAAAAGATTATCAAAACTTCTTTTTAAAATTGAATTAATATCTTCGTTTAATGTGTTCAAAAAAGTATCTGGTTTTTTAATTAAATATTTCATTTTAAATCTCCCGTGCAATGTGATATGAAATATTTTGCACGAAAAAATTAGGCATAAAATTGCCTAAGTGGAGAGAGAACAATACTAATTAAATTTCTTCCAAAGGCTCAACTTTGCCTAATTGTTGTTGCTTTAATTTATGTACAACTGAATCTACAAGAAATTCATATTCTGAATGATTTTTAAATCTGTCGCCGAATTCTGCTTTAATCATATCTTCAACCATTGCACGAAGTTTTAAATCTTCTTCAACAAACTTGTTGTCTGCAATAACTGAAGACATAAATTTATTTTTGTTTATTTTGTTTTTATTAGAAAATGTAAGCCAGTTTAATTGTTGTTTTGCATTTTTTAATTTACTTACAAGCTTAAAATTCTTTAAACTAAACATTTAATTCGAACTTCTCCATTTACAAAAGAGACATCTTCTACAGTTTTTACATTAGTCTCCTTCATATATGATAGAACATTTTCGACACTTTGTACAGTCTTCATTTTTTCTAAAATTGAATATGATACTAAATCGAATAATAATGAATTATTTTTTAATTGAGGAATTTCTTGCTCAATAATGCTTGAAATCATCATGAATAATCTGTCTGTATCTGAATAATCATTGCAATTAGCAGGATTAGTCATATTAGACAAAACATCCTTAATTTTGTTGTTCATTTCATTTTCGATTAATTCAATTGTTACTTTTTTTTCCGAGTTTAACATGACGTTTTCCTTCTATTCCGATTCTTTCCTCTTAAATTAAAGAGGGTGAATTTTGTGAATTTACATAAATGAACAAAATGTTTACAAAACGTAACATAATGCGTGTAAATAAATGTAACTATAAGGGTATTTATATGGAAAAATATTAAAGTTTTCGGTTTTTATTCCGATAGAAAATTTATATTAGTTCGGAATAGTAAAGGAGTGCGTGTAACGCATAGAAGTTAGTATGAATAATTTTGGTTTGGGAAATAGAAAAATTACTGATATAGATAAGTTTGAGATAACTACGCCAAGTGGTAGAAAAACCCCTTTTACTCGTGCAAAAACTGATTATGTTAGACACGCATTAAGAGTGCAAAATACTGATTTCGCAAATTCACCTGTTGCTATAGAAAATCAAATTACTATGTTAAGGCAATTACGAGTTTTGGCTCAACAAGAACAGTATGATAATGAATTTGTTTGGATTGATGAACAAATTGAAGAATTGAGAAAAAAGATAACAGAATCTACTGTTGAATCGTTTGCTCAAGCTTATTACCAGCCATTTTATATTAATTCTACTCCTGAAGAGCAAAAAGCTGAAATGCTTAATCCTGAAAGTGATTTAATGCAACTTTTAAATTCTTGTAAAATTTCAGATACTGAGTTTGATCCTAATGCTGAAGTTATTTTGAATGCTTATAAAGATAAAACAAATGATATTTATCATTTAAGTTATTTGATTGATAAATGTAGAAATAATGAAGATGGGTTGATTAATCCTCAGCTTGCTCAAGGTGTTAGTATAATTGCTGCCGCAGGTGTGGATTGTAGCAATGCTGCACAATTTTTGGATATTAATACTTCATACGAACCTCAAACAGGTGCTCCTATCGTAGATTTTGATAAGCTTCAAGAAATTTCTGAATTTAAAGATAAAAAAATGGATGATGTTTCTATTCTAAAATATCAAAGATTTTTAGGTTCTGATTTTGAAGATAGAGAAAAAATCAAAGGGTTTATCTTTAAATTTAATGATACAGGTATGAATGAAGAGGATACTCTTTCTATTTTGGATGCTTTAAAAGTAAATGTATCAGATGATAAATTTGATATTAAATCAGAAGCTGTTGATAGTATTTTAAATTTAAAGAAAATTTTAGGTGCAACTCGTAAAAATGAAGTTGAAGAAAGAAAACTTTCCCCTGAAAGTTGTTGGGAAGATTTTTGTCGTATTGATGAAAATACTGTTTTGGTAAAAACAGCAAAGGGCTTTAGTTTTGAAAATATATCAGATGATGCTCCTGAAGAAATTAGAAAAAAATATGATGAGGCTATTAATGCAACAGAAAATGGCTTGTTGACTACATTCGCCAAAAAATATGTTGGTAGAGATGGTTTGATTGATTCTAAATATTTAAGGGTTGCTTCTTTCTTGCGTAATGCAGGAGTTGTTTATAAAAGTATGATTCCTTTAATTGATGCAAGTATTAATAGAGAAGGTACAATTAAACAGTCAGACTTAGAAGCAGTAAAACAGTTAAAAGCTGCTAATGTACTTTCTGCAGATATTTTACCATTTATAAAAAAATGTCCTAAAAATGATGATGGAACTGTTCATTTAGAATCTTTAAAAAATTATTTTGAATTACAAGAAGCTAATTATTCGTCTGAAGAAGCAGTTGGTTTATTAAACACTATAAAGGTTCAACCTGAACAAAAAGAATTTTTAGTAGATGTTGGACAATTCTTTGATGATAAGCAAAATGTATTTAAGTTGTTACCTTTAATTAAAAATAAAGAAGGTAATGTTGATGAAAATTCTGCAGATGTAATATATTCATTAGGTTGTAATATTGTTAAAAATCATTCGCAACTTTCAGAAAAAGAAATGGTTGATGAAATATTAATTATAATGGACAAAGTAAAAGATTCAACTACCGGTGAAGTTAGTGATGAAGCTGCAGGAACTTGTTCTATATTATCAAGAAATGCATTTTCTACTAATGCAATATGGAATGTTTTAGTTGCTTGTGAAAATTCTTCAGGTGGATATGATGAAGGTCTATCTGAAATAGTTTGGAAAATGGCAGTGGAAAAAGCAACTCCTGTAGAAATAGTTAATGTATTAAAAGTTTGTAGAAGTGTTGAAGATCATTCAATACTTGCTGATAAAACAGCATATATTCTTGATTTATTTAATCAAGGTGCAAAAAAAGATGATGTTATTGCACAATTAAATAAAGAATAATTATTCTTTTATGTTTTCTTTTTCAAGCCAAATATACGTTTGTGGTTTGGCAAAAGGATTATCTATGTTCTTGTAATTTAATGGATTTGAAACATAAGCATTTAATTTATTTATCTTATCTTTTATTTCTTTAAAATAAGTTTTTATTTTCATACTTTTACAACTTCCTATTTAAAATTATAGATTTTAAAAGTAGTCGAATTAACCTACTTTAGTCTAATTTCTTTGATAAAACTTAGTCCTGTTGTATAATTTAGATATGAAAAATAGGATATTGATAGTTGATGATTCTGAAAGTTGGTTAATGTTTCATAAAACATTAATCGAAGAACTTTATGGTGATTTATTTGAACTTACATTAGCTCGTTCTGCAGAAGAAGCATATAATATAGTTCGTCAAAATATAAATAATCCTTTTAATTTGATTATTACTGATATGCAAATGGAAATGATGTATGAAACAGAAGCTGGCGAGTGGTTAATTCAAAGGGTTAAAGAGTTATCTAAATATTATGCTTGTAAAATTGTTATAATATCTGGAATGTATAATATTCAAGCCATTGCCGATAAATATAATGTTGATTGTATTTCTAAAAATATTTTGATTCATAATAAACTATTGTTGAAATTTTTGTTTGAAAAATTAATGCCATTTTTAACAAAAATTTAGTAAAAAACTTTTTAAATTTTTATTTGTTTGTGTTAATATGAATTTGATTATGGAAAATTTGTGCATGTCGAAATATACTAAAGTATTTTTGGATAAAGTGCCTTCAACAAACAGTTATGCCATAGAGCAAATCGGGTTTTTGAAGGATAAAACAGTCCTCTTTACGCACAATCAAACTTCAGGTAGAGGAAGATATAATCGTAAGTGGATAAATGATGATACTAATAATCTTTATGTTACTTTCGTTTTTAAACCTGATGATATAGAAAATTATCCATTTACTAATCTTACTCAATATTTATCTTTGGTATTATGTGAGTTCTTAGAAAAAGAGTTTAAGTTGAAACCGAATATTAAATGGCCGAACGATATATTGGTAGATGGAAATAAAATTTCAGGTATTTTAGCCGAATCATATATGGAAAGTAATAAAATAAAAGGGTTGGTTTTGGGGCTTGGTTTAAATGTTAATTTGAAAGCCGAAACTCTTGATTTGATAGACCAAAAAGCAACTTCTTTAAGTGTTCTTTTAGGTGAGAATTTTGAAATTGAACCTATTTTAGATAAGTTGTGTGATAGATTTTTTGAAAATTATGATTTATTTGTTAAACAAGGTTTTTCTTTTATTAAGGAAAGATATGAACAAAGATGCAATTTTATAGGTAAAAATATTCGTATTCGTGAATTGGGCGAAGTAAAAGAATATTTTGCACAAGCAATAGATGATGACGGATTATTGCTTGTTAAAGATGAATTTAATAAAGAAGGTAGAATAATAACAGGAGATTTACTATGTTAAATGAAGGATTATCAATAATGGCCGTTGGTGTAGGAATGGTAATGTTCTTTTTGATAGTTTTATGGTTTGCGATTACTATTATGGGTAAAGTAGTTGGTTGGTTAAACAAAATTTTTCCTGAACAAGTAGAAGCAGTTAAAACTGTTGCTACAAAAGCAAAATCAGATGTTGAGGCTGCTATAGCTATTGCAGCTGCTAAATTAAGAAAATAATTTGTTATTAGATATAAAGAGGGAAAGAAAATGGCAAAAAAATTAATTAAGGTTATGGATACTTCTTTTAGAGATGGTTTCCAATCTATCTACGGCGCTAAAGTTTTAGTAGATGATTTTATTCCTGCTTTACAAGCTGCTGTTGATGCTGGTATTAAGCACTTTGAAACAGCAGGTGGCGCAAGATTCCAAGCTCCTATTTTCTTCTGTAACGAAAATGCTTTCGATACAATGGATAAAATTAGAGCAGCTGTTGGACCAGACGTTAAATTGCAATCTCTATCAAGAGGTGTAAACGTTGTTGGTTTGAACTCTCAACCACGTGACGTTATTGATTTGCACGCTAAAATGTTTGCAAAACACGGTGTTAACGTTATTAGAAACTTTGATGCTTTAAATGATGTTGATAACTTAATCGATTCAGCTAATAGCATTAAAAAACATGGTTTATTACACGAAGTAACTATCACAATGATGGAATTACCATTTGGTTGTGAAGGTGCTCATGATGTTGCTTTCTATGAAAAAGTTTTAAGAAATATATTAGATTCAGGTTTACCATTTGATTCATTAGCATTTAAAGATGCATCAGGTACATCTAATCCAAGAAAAGTTTATGAAACAATTAAAATGGCTCGTGAAATTCTTGGTGCTGATGCTCATATCAGATTCCACTCTCACGAAACAGCTGGTACAGGCTTAGTTGCTTATATGGCTGCTTTAGAAGGTGGTGCTGATGGTATCGATTTGGCTATGAAACCTGTTTCTGGTGGTACAGGTCAACCTGATATTATTTCTATGTGGCACGCATTAAAAGGCACAGATTATGATTTAGGTTTAGATATTAAGAAAGTTATGGAAACTGAAGAAATCTTTAAAGATTGTATGAAAGATTATCCAATTAGTCCTATTTCATTAGCAGTTAATCCAATGTTAATTCAAGCTCCATTACCAGGTGGCGCAACAGCTACAACTGTTAACCAATTAAAAGAATTTAATATGCTTCATAAATTCCCTGAATTAGTTGCTAATATTAGAGAATGTGTTGAAAGAGGTGGCTTTGGAACTTCTGTAACTCCTGTTTCTCAATTCTATGCTCAACAATCTTTAAATAATACAATTCATGGTCCTTGGCAAGTACCAGCTCCAGGTTATGCAAAAATGTTATTGGGTTATTTTGGTAAAACTCCTTGTGCTCCAGATCCTGAATTAGTTAAATGGGCAGAAGAAAAATTAACAGCTGATTTAAGAAATAGTAAAAGAAAAGCTGTTACTGATGAAATTAAAGCAAAAAATCCTAATCTAACTGATGAAGAATTGGTTGTAGAAGTAGAAAAAGAATTAGAACAATACAAAGTTTTAAAGACAACCGAAAAAGTTGTTGATTTAAATGATAAAGATCCAGAAAAAGGTATCAAAGCTGCTGAAGAAAGATTAATTGCAGCAGGTTTACCTGTTACTGATGAAAACTTATTTATTGCAGCTGCTTGTAAAGACGGCAGTGTTGATAAAGGTATCGACTTCTTATTAGGTAAAGGTGTAGTTTCTGTTGATAAATCTGCTAATGATAAAAAAGAAACAGCTACTTGTTCATCAGATGCTTGTACAGTTACAGTAAACGGCAAAAAATATGGCGTTAAATTTGTAAATGGCAAAGCTATTGTTAATGGTAAAGAATATGATGTTGATGTTACTGATGGTATAGAAGAAACAACATCAGCAACCCCTGCAGGTGAGGGTACTGAAGTTAAAGCTCCAATGCCAGGTGCTGTATTAAGAGTATTAAAATCAGTTGGCGATAGTGTAGAAGAAAATGAAGAAATTCTTGTAATTGAAGCTATGAAGATGGAAACTCCGATTAAATCTCCTGTAGCTGGTACAATTACTTCTTTAACAGTTTCTCAAGGTGACAAAATTTCTTCAGGTCAAACAATGGCAACAGTAGGTTAGGAGGTTTAAATGGAATTAGCTGAAGGTTTACAAAATTTATGGCAATCAACAGGTATTATGAACTTTGTTCAACCTGCTGACCCTAACATAACAAGTGTTGTAGAACAATTTATGCATATGCATGGTTCTTGGATAATGATTTTGATTTGTTTATTCCTATTATGGTTAGGTATTAAAAAACAATATGAACCATTATTGTTAGTGCCAATTGCTTTTGGTGGCTTGTTATCAAATATTCCTGTTGCTGATATTGCAGGTCCTAATGGATTTTTAGGGATTATTTATGAAGCTGGTATTCATAAAGGTATATTTCCATTAATTATCTTTATGGGTGTTGGTGCTATGACAGACTTTGGCCCATTAATTGCAAACCCTAAAACATTGTTATTAGGTGGTGCAGCACAATTTGGTATTTTTGGTGCTTTATTAATGGCTCTTGTTTGCTTTGGTTTTACATTGCCACAAGCAGGTGCTATTGGTATCATTGGTGGTGCTGATGGTCCTACATCTATTTTCGTTACATCAAAATTAGCTCCTGAATTATTGGGTGCTATCGCTGTTGCTGCTTATTCATATATGGCTTTGGTTCCTGTTATTCAACCACCTATTATGAGAGCTTTAACAACAGCTGAAGAAAGAAAAATTCAAATGAAACAAGCAAGAGAAGTATCAAAGAGAGAAAAAATTGTTTTCCCTATTATGGTGCTTGTTCTTTGTGCAATTTTCTTACCTGATGCTTGCCCATTAGTTGGTGCTTTAGCATTTGGTAACTTATGTAAAGAATGTGGTGTTACTGATAGATTATCAGATACAATGCAAAATGCTTTAATTAACATTGTAACTATTTTCTTAGGTTTATCAGTTGGTTCAAAATTATCAGCAGATCAATTCTTAACACTTCAAACTTTATTCATTTTAATACTTGGTATTGTTGCCTTCTCTTTGGCTACAGCAGCAGGTTTGATAATGGCAAAAATAATGAACTTATTCTTAAAAGAAAAAATTAATCCATTAATTGGTTCAGCAGGTGTATCTGCAGTACCAATGGCAGCGCGTGTTGCTAATAAAGTTGGTTTAGAGGAAAATCCACAAAACTTCTTATTAATGCACGCAATGGGACCAAACGTAGCAGGTGTTATTGGTTCTGCTGTTGCAGCTGGTGTGTTATTATCATTAATTCCACACTAATTAATTTGATAAATTGAACATTATAAAAAATAAGGCGGAACTATTATTAGTTCCGCTTTTCATTACCTTCTTACTTCTTACTTTTTCTTAAAAAACTTATTTAATTGGAATGTAAACTTTGTAGTTATCGCTTCTGCCACCAATTTTTGTATAGATATTTTTTGAATAGTGGTCAGAAATTTCTCCGCCGTTACCATCCGCAATAGCTACGTGACCATATCTTGCACCGCCATTACCTTGACCAGTTGTAGCTTCCCAACAAACAACTGCACCTGCTGGTAAACTTGATAAATCGCTTGCTGAAGGGTAGTCAGATGTTACTTCTTTGAAGTAGCCTTTATCTACCATATCGTCCATATTGCTGTCCCAATCACAACCGTTGCCGTGGTAGTTTGTTCCGTAAACTCCGTTGAATATGTCTGCTACACCAGTTGCACATCTCTTTTGACCTTGGGTTGTTTTACCCCATTTTGAATTTTTTGCTGCATCTGCAAGTTTTTCACCTGCGGCTTTATTATAGTCGTCTGTTTGATATTTACTTAATTTTTCTTCAATTTGTCTTTCGTTAATTTCCTTTTCCACTTTTGTAACGTGGTCTTGAGCTTCTTTAACACCTTTTTGAGCTTCTGTAGTCAATGCTTTTTCTTTATCATCATATGTTTTTTGAGCTTCTTTGTATTTGTCTAAAGATTGAGCTACTTCAGGATGTTTGTCTCTAATTTCAGTTTCTTTTGCTTGCATTTGTCCTTCAAGATTTGCTTTCTCATTTTTTAGTTGAGTTAAAGCTTCTTTTAATGGAGTTAATGCTTCTTTTGCTGCATCTAATGCTGCTTTCGCTTTTTCTTTTGCTGCTTCTGCTGCAACGATTTCTGCTTCTAATTCCGCAATCATTGCTGTTATTGTTGCTTTTTTAGCTGGATCTTGTTCTGCAGCTGCTTGCGCTTCAAGCGCACCTTTTCTTCCTTTTAATGCTGTGGCTGTTGATTCTGCATTGTCATATGCTGATTGTGCACTTGCAATTGTGCTTTCTTGTTGTGAAATAGCATTTTCTTGTTGACCAATAGCTTGATCTTTTTGATCAATTTGTGATTTTAAATTATCAACTTCTTGTGCTAATTTTTCATCAACTTCTTTTAATTGTTTTTGGTAATCATCATATGCTTTATCAATATTTTCTTGTAAGCCTTTTAATTCTGTATTTGAACCATCTTTAATTGCACTTAATTCTTCTTTTTCTGAACCAAGAGTATTATTTGCTTTGCCTAATTCTGTTTTAAGCTCGTTAAGTGACATATTATCTAATGTTTTTGCTTTTTGAGCGTTATTGTTTCCGCCTGTGCTCTTTCCACCGCCAACACTGTTGTTAGAATATCCGCCATTAGATGAATTTCCACTTGTACCTTGTGTATTTACAGGTGCAAGTATGTTATCAATAATATCTGAAGCAAAGTCTAAACCTGTTTCAACAATTTCAGCTATATTTTCATTATTTAAGATTTTGTCCATACCGTTTAAAATATCGTTCAATGATAAATCTTCAAAATTACCATCTAAACCTTTTGTTGTATCTACAAAATCACCTAATTCTTCAGTGCTAATTTGTTTATTTCCATCTGCATCAAATGCTTTTAAGAAATTAGAATTTTCTAATAGACTACCAAGTAGTCCTGTAACTAAATTTACACCTGTTTCTAAAACATCGCCAACGAATTCACCAATTTTTTCACCGAAGTCTTTTGCTTTGTTTTCTGTGCCATCTTCTTCTGCAACATTTTGTTCTGTAGCATTATTTTCTGCAGGTGCTGTTTCAGCAGTTGCTGGTACTGGTGCTGGAGGTACTGCTGTTGCTGCGTTCCCTGCAGCTTCTCCTGTTGCAGTTCCTGCAGTTTGTGCTCCACCAGTAGCTTGTGTTGTAGCTGGCGCTTGAGCTTGAGCAGTTGTTGTATTTTGGCTTGTAGAATCAGCTGATTCGCTTGTATCAATACCATTATCAGCATCTTCTTTTGCCTTATCCATTTCTTCTAATTCTTCTTGAGTAACAAGTTTTCCGTTTTGAACTTCCATTTTTAAAACGTCATTAATACTCATCGTTTTAATGCTATTAGTTGAATTGTACTTTCCATCAACATAATCTTTGAATTCATCCGCAAATTCGAAAATATTAATATTACTGTAATCAATATCTTCGTATTTTTCTAAATTTGGATTTGATTTTCTTTGGTTTTCTAAGAAATTTACAAACCCTGGTTTAATTTGTTCAAAATTCATTCTCGTATCCTTGTTTTCATTTCTTATATATATAAAGTATATACTCGATACATAATTGCCTTTTTTAAATCTTTTGTTAAGAATATGTAACAAAAAGAAGAAGAGTTTTATGACTCTTCTTCTTTTGCGTTTATATAGTGTTGTTTTAGTAATTTCTTAAATATAGTTGGTAATCATAATTTCGGCCTGTATCTTTACCAGAAATCATAAATCTTGCACCATTGTCGCCCATACCTTCAACTTTGCCATCATAGGTATCTAAAATTAATAAATCACTTTCTGATAGAGAACCACCTGCATTTTGGTTGTATCCAACAACTGTTACATAGTGTCTTGATGTACCAGATGAATTACCATTAACTTGTATTACTACTGGTCTACCTTCATCTAATTCACTTTTTACTTTTGCTAATACATCATTTTTTGAACCGCTGTATTCTGAATATTTTCCTGCATCAGGGTATTGTGATGAACGAGCTCCTGTTGAAACTTTTGAAGGGTCATCAACCCAAACACCATATGAATATGCAAATGATAAGCATTTATCTGGGTGTCCCCATTTGTTTCCATTGCCACCATTTTGGATTTTACTTGCTAAACTATTTAGCTCTGATTGATCCATTAAACAGTTGTAATTAACACCATTTAAGTTATAACTACCATCCATTGTAGAAGTATTTACTTTATATTTTTGTACATTTTCAGCGTCTTTTAATTTAGCGACTTCTAAATCAGCTTTATTCTTTTCGGTTCTTGCTGTATCTAATTCACCTTTAGCAGCTGTTTCTTTAGTTTCTTTTAATTTTGCATAATCATCTTGTGCAGTTTTAAAACTATCTGCTTGAGTTTTACAATCAGCAGGAACTTGAGACAACAAGGTTTCTAATTCTGAATTCAATTTTGCAACTTCTTCTTCTAACGGTGCTTTTTGTTCTTTTAATTCTGCAATTCTTGTTTGAGCTGCTTTTTGTTGTTTTTGAAGATTTTCAGTCGTTGTTGTTTTTGCCGTTTGAATTTCTTGTTGTAATTGTTTTGTTTTTTCACTTAATTCTGCTTTTTGTTCTCCATTTAGTTTAGAAGTATCAGTACCTTTTAATTCAGATAACATTCCTTCGTAAGTAGAAATCATTGATGCATTTTTTGTTATACCATTTGTAGCTGCCGATAATGCATTTTCTTGGGCTAAAATTTGAGAATTAATGCCATCTAATTCTGCCATTTTAGAATCTAATTGGGCTTTTACATTTCCAATTTTATTCGCTAAATTAGAATGTCCATTTGCTTCTAAAACTTTTTATAAATTTTCAAAAGATTTATTGGCATTAGCTTTTGCAGCACTAATGTCTTTATCTTCTCCTGAATAAATATTTTTTAATGTATTTTCTTTTTCTTTGAATTTATCTTCTGATTTTTTTAGTTCTTCTTCTTTTTCTGTTTTTGTATCCTTCTGATTTGTATTATTTGTAGAGTTTGCACGATTAGAATTTCCACTACTATTAGCGCCACCTACACCACCAGATTTTCCTGTGCTACCAGAACGATTCGCACTTGAATCTTTATTTGCTTCTTCTGCTTTTTTTGCTTCCTCAGCTTTTTTTGTTTCCTCAGCTTTTTTAGCTTCCTCAGCTTTTTTAGCTTCTTCAGCTTTTTCTCTTGCTTCAGCCTTTGGAATTTCATTTTTATATGTTTGTATATTTTTTTCTAATTGAATTTTTTTAGCTTCTAAATTTTGCAATGTTTCATTTGCTTTTTGATATTTATCTAAAGCTGTTTGAACTTCTTTAAATTCTTCTTTTTCTGCAATATGTTCTTCTATTTGCAAATCAATATCAGCTAATTCTTCTTCTAATTTTAGTTTTTGTTCTTCAGCTACAACTCTATTATGATTAAGTTGTTCTATTTCTTTTTTTGAATTTGCAACGATTTCATCCAATTGATGTTTCTTTTCTAAAGATTCTCGATATTTAGGATTCTTTTCTGTTACTGTTTTTTTATTTCCATCTTTATCAGTAACTGTTTTTGATATTGTTTGTGGAGGAGCTGTTAAATTGCTTAAGCTTGTTTCATGTTTTGAAAGTATACGCTCTTTTGTGTTGACAACTTTATCAAGATTTGAAATTGATTCTTCTTGTTTAGCAATTTCACTTTCTTTTTTGCTTCTGTCTGTTTCTAAGGTTTTAAGTTCGTTATCATTTTTCGCAGCATCTTTTAGAAGTTTTAGATATTCATTTTCCGCTTCTTTTTGTGTTGTTTTTGCTTCTTTAATACCTTCATTTACGTCTAATAAATTTCCTTGAGCATCTGCTAATTTTGATTTTAAACTTTCAGAAGATTCTCCTGCAACATTTGCTGGGGCAACATCACTTTTAAATTTAGTTTTTGTTGTTGAATTTTCTTTAGTTGTTGTTTTAGTTGTTTCTTCATTTTTAGACGTAATAACATTATTTGCTTCTTTTTCTGTTGGAGAAGTATTATTTGCATTTTTAGAATCTTTATCATTTTCGATGTATGATTCTAATTCTAAAAAAGAATTTTCAATATCAGAAATATCTGAATTACTTATTTCAACGTCCCCCACTTCTTTAAAAAGTGATTTTTCTGTTTCGTTTATTTCACCATCTTTTAGTGCAAATTTGATTCTCCAATCAGATAGTAAGTCAACTTTTTTATCAAAGCTTAAATCTTTAAAATTCATACGCGCACCTTTTCCTTACAGCTATATATATTTACGGCAAAAAGGTGTATTTTCTTTAATATTTTTTATATCATGTTACAGATTTTTAATAATTGCAGTTGTAAAGTCTGTTGTAGTGGCTTTTCCACCTAAATCACAAGTTAAAGTTGTTCCTTCTGAAATAGTTTTGTATAAAGCTTTTTCGATTTTTTCTGCAACTTCATTTTGATTTATGTATTTAAGCATATCAACTGCAGATAAAAGAAGAGCTGTAGGATTTGCTTTGTTTTGTCCTTTTATGTCAGGAGCGCTACCGTGAACTGGTTCAAATACTGCTGCGTTTAAGCCTATATTTGCACCTTTTGCAACTCCTAAGCCACCAATTAAACCTGCACATAAATCTGAAACTATATCGCCATATAAATTAGGAAGTACTAAAACGTCGTATTTTTCAGGGTTTTGTACTAATTGCATACAAGCATTGTCTACTAAAATTTCTGTATATTTAATTTGTGGGTATTCTTGAGCAATTTCTCTACAGCAATTTAAGAATAATCCATCTGATAGTTTGCAAATATTAGCTTTTGTTACTGCTGTAACCATTTTACGATTATTTTTTACTGCATAATCAAAGGCAAATTTTGCTATTCTTAAAGAAGCTTCTTTTGTAATGATTTTAATAGATTCTGCACTATTTTCATCAATCTGTCTTTCAATACCAGCATATAAATCTTCGGTATTTTCTCTAACAATAACTAAATCAACGTTATCAAAACGAGTTTTAATTCCATCAATATTTTTGCAAGGACGAAGATTTGCATAAAGGTCTAATTCTTTTCTTAAAGCAACATTTACGCTTCTAAAACCTTTACCGATAGGCGTTGTAACAGGTGCTTTTAATGCAACTTTATTCTTTTTTATTGATTCAATAACTCTATTTGGAAGTGGTGAACCTTCAACTTCTGCAACATCTGCACCTGCTGTTTGAATTTCCCATTCGATTTGAGCGCCTGCTGCTTTTAAAATTTCTGTTACTGCATTTGTTATTTCTGGTCCTATTCCATCACCTGGAATTAAAGTTATTGTTTGCATTTTTACTCCTATACTAAATCGAAATCACCGTGTAATTTTAAGTGAGCAATTAAGCCACCTTCGTTTAATAGTTTAATCATTACGTCTGGTAATGGTGCGAAAGGTAATTTGATATCTTTTGTTTTGTTATGTACAAAACCTTGTTTTACGTCTATTTCAAGCTCGTCATTTGCATCAATTTTATCTGTATCACATTCAATTAATAATAAACCAATGTTGATTGCGTTACGGTAGAAAATTCTTGCAAAACTTTTAGCTAAAACAGCGCCAACACCTGCTATTTTAATAATTTGTGGTGCGTGTTCTCTTGATGAACCTAAACCAAAGTTGTTACCTGCAACAACAAAATCACCTTTGCTCATTTTAGAAGCAAATTCAGGATCTGCATCTTCTAAAACGTGTTTTGCTAATTCTGGCAAGTTAGAACGTAAGTGAAATAATCTTCCTGGTGCAATATGGTCTGTTGAAATATCATCACCAAATTTAAATGCTTTACCTTTTAATTCCATTATAAAATCTCCCTTACGTCAGCTATATAACCTTTTATTGCACTGTATGCAGCAGTTGCAGGTGAAGATAGATAAATAAATCCTTCTGTATTACCCATTCTGCCTTTAAAGTTTCTGTTTTGAGTTGCTAAGCAAACTTCGCCATCACCTAAGATGCCTGCGTGAACTCCAACACAAGCTCCACAACCTGATGTTACGATTGCTGCACCTGCTTCAACAAATGTTGAAATTAAGCCTTCTTCCAATGCTTGTAAGAATACTTTTCTTGATGCTGGTGCTACTAAAAGTCTTGTATCAGGGTTAACTTTTTGTCCTTTAAGAATATTTGCTGCAATTCTTAAGTCTTCAATTCTGCCGTTTGTACAAGTACCAATATAAACTTGGTTTACTTTTACTTTATCCATTTCATCAATTGTTTTTGTATTATCAACTGTATGTGGGCAAGAAATAGTTGGTTTTAATTCGTTTAAGTTGATTTTGATAACTCTTTCATATTCAGCATCAGCGTCAGCTTTTATTTCAACGAATTTATCTGCTCTGCCTTGTTCTTTTAAGTATTCATAAGTTTTTTCGTCTGTTTCAAATAAACCAACTTTTGCACCTGCTTCAACAGCCATATTTGAAATTGTGAAACGGTCTGCCATTGTCATATTTTTAACGCCACTGCCTGTAAATTCAAGTGCTTTATAAGTTGCACCGTCAGCACCGATTAAACCAATTAAATTTAAGATGAAGTCTTTAGCGCAAACACCTTTTGAAAATTCACCTTCGACTTCGATTTTAAAAGTTGCTGGAACTTTTAACCAAGTTTTGCCTAAACCCATTACAACTGCAATATCTGTAGAACCTGCACCTGTTGCAAATGCACCTAACGCACCTGATGTACAAGTGTGAGAATCTGCACCTAATAATGTTTCACCTGGATTTACATAGCTTTCAATTAATCTTTGGTGACAAACACCTTCGCCAACTTCTGATAAAATTGCACCGTAATCTTTGGCAAAATCTCTTAAAACTGTGTGAGAATTTGATAATTCCTTTCTTGGACTTGGAGCTGCGTGGTCTATGAATAAAATTGTTCTATCAAAATTAGATAATTTTTCTTTTCCTAATTTTTTAAATTCACTTACAGCTAATGGTCCTGTTCCGTCTTGAACCATTACTACATCTATATTCGCAATAACCAATTCACCTGGTTTTACAGTTTTTCCTGCGTGTGCAGATAATATTTTTTCTGCAATTGTTTGTCCCATTATTTTCTCCTTGAAAATCTATACAAATAAATGTGGTTTTATAATTTTGTCGTTTTCCATTCTCGCTTTTAATGTGCCTGTTGGCATGTAGTATGGAGTTACTGTCATTATTTTTGCAGCGATATCTGGATAGTAATATATGAATTTTAATTCACTTTGAGTAAGTGGTTTTTGTGTGTGAACGTTTGCGTAACGAGCTAATTCAAGAATGTTTCTTGCTTCGTCTTCGTCTTTAAATTCAATTTCCATTTTTTCGTAAACGTTGCGGAAACCTTTGATACCACCATATTCACCTGTTGTAATCATTCTACCTGTTTCAATGATTTCAGGTTCGCCTCTGCCTAATTCTTCGTAATCATATAATTCATAATTTAATCTGTCTTTTAATGCTCCATCTGCGTGAATACCTGATTCGTGAGCAAATGCGTTAGCACCTGTTGCAGGTTGGTTTATTGGAATTGGAATATCAAAAGCATAAGCTGTGTACTTAGCCAATTTCCACATTTTTGACAAATTGATTTTAGGATCAATTTCATATTTGCCGTTCATACCACTTGATTTTAAAACACCTAATAGGCAAGAAATTAAGTCGGCATTACCAGCACGTTCTCCCATACCGTTTATAGCTGTATTGATATATGCGTTAACTCCTGCATCAATAGCTGCTTTTGCACCAATTATAGAGTTGCCTGCTGCCATACCTAAGTCATTATGGAAGTGTAATTCGATATCCATTTTTGTTTCTTGTGCGATTTTTGAAATTCTTTCATATGCGCTGATTGGGTCATCGTATCCTAAAGTATCACAGTATCTGAATCTTTTTGCACCAGCTTTTTTTGCAGCGTTTGCAAATTCAATTAAGTATTCAATATCGCTTCTTGAAGCATCTTCTGCATTAACACCGATAACTTGTGCGCCTAAAGAAACAGCTCTTTCAACAGCTTGTACTGTTGATTGAATGATATCTTCTTTTGTTTTCTTTCCGCCGAATTTACCTTTTATCATTTGATCTGAAGTAGATACAGATAAGTTTACGTTTTGAAGTCTTGGTACATTTTGGAATGATTTTATAACATCATCTTCAATACCTCTCATCCAACCAGATAATTTAGTTTTTGTGATGACACCTCTATCAACTAATTCTAAGTTCCCGTTTAAATAGTTGATTTCGTGTCTTGTTGTTGGAAAACCAAATTCTGACTGTGTTATACCTGCATCATCTAACATTAAATTGATGATAGTTTTTTGTAATTTTGCTAATCCTAAACGTGATGTTTGTACACCATCTCTATTTGTAACATCTACAAAATAAATGTATTTTTTCGGCATATTAATTCCCTCTAAATTGATTATAGAACTTATTATAACACATTATTTATTCTCTTAATAAAATTTTTATATTAGATTAAAAATTTTTCTCGATTTCCTTTATTTTATTAAAAATTTCTTGGTTTAACGGGGTTTTAATTTTGTATTTTAGTCCTAATTCAATAACTTTTCCTGCAAAAATATCAACTTCGGTTTTTCTTTTGTTTCTTATATCTTGAAGCATAGAAGGAGTTGCCTCTGGCATTTTATTTAAAATAAAATCTTTTGCTTCTTCAAATATTTTTTCGGAATTTTTTATTTTAGAATTTTTTGCAATTATTTTTGCTTCTTTCATAAGTTGAATTAATTTATCTATTAAAGAGTTATCTTTTTTTATTTCATTTAAAGTTTTGTTTTCAACGGCGCATAGTTGATTTAATCCAACATTTACTATGAATTTTTTCCAGTATTCTTGTTCTATATTATTTGAAATTTCATATTTTATGTTTGTTTCATTAAAAAAGTTAGATAATATTTCGATATTCTTGTTGTTCTTTGAACCCAAAACTATTTTATAAATCCCATCGTGATTTATTGCTCTATCTTTGCGTATGCTTGAATTTCCAATGTAAAATGATGTTATTATATTTGCATTTATATATTTTTCTTGTATTTCTTTTTCAGAATGTATTCCATTTAATAATGAGATAATAATAGTTTTATCTGTAATGAAATTTTTTATATTTTTAATTGCATCTTTCAAACCATCATTTTTAGTTGAAATGATTATTAAATCAGCCTTAAAGTCAGAATTTATTGGTAAAATATAATCAAAAAAATATTCTTTTTCATTAAAAATTGTTGGTTTGTTAAAATATTTTTTAAATCTTTTTTCATCAACCAAAATTTTTAAATTGTAATTATTATTTTTTATTATAGAAGAGGCGCAAATTGTACCTATTGCGCCTAATCCACATATTAAAATATTTTTTATTTGATTCATATTATTGTTGGTGTTTTTTCTTTTTCTCTTCGTATTCTTTGTATGTAAGTTCTGTGATGTTACCTTTTAATAGACCTAAAACAAAAACAATAATTACAAAAAGTATTGCTAATGCTTGTGAAATTTGATGTTGTATTTCATTTGGTATTGGTAAAGTAAATTGTGTATTTGCAGAAATATAAACAACAATTTGTGCAAAAATACAAAATTTAAGAATAGATGAAATATTTTTGTATGATTCATTTCTTCTATCGCCTGCAATATCAAACAATCTTCTGTCTAATAAAGAGAAGAAGGTTATAACGTAAATTAAGTAAATGAAATATTCAATAAATCTTGCGATATATGCATATGTTTCACTTGTTGTATTTGGAATAAAATAGTTGGCAAAAGCCCAATTTGTAGCATATGTGATACCAAAAAGTAAAATCATGTTGAAGAAATAACCTTTTTTGCCAATCGCGTGATTTGACGCAAATAATCTATTATCACCCATAAAAATATCCTCTTTTTCTATTCAAAAAGAGTATAGAATATTTTTTAAAAAATAACAAGTTATTGACCCTTAACAAAGCCTAAAATAATTGCATAAATTGCCATTAAAGGCATCATAATTAAAAGGTATCCATCTAATATTGAAGAAATTATTGGAATAGTATTACCTATTAAAAAGCCGATAATGAAATATAAAATTATAGGTACTATATAAATCCCAATGAAAAATTTATGCCAAATGGTATCATTTTTATAGGAATTTTTTCTTGTTATGTCATTAATTCTTCTATAAATTTGGGACAAGATAGAGAAAGAAACAACAAATCTTACTAAGCTAATTGCAAAAGAAAGAATAACTGCTAAAAACTTTAAGCTTGTGTGTAAAACAAAAGCTTCTGGTTTAATTAAAGAAAGAGCAATAAACAAGCCTATTAAAATAAGCATGTTTATTGCGTAATCTTTTCTATTTATTTGACCTTCGTAACTAAAGAAGGCAGTATTAAAATTTTTGTTGTTCATAATTATAAGTGTTTATTTAAGTTAGAAATAATAATTGATTTAGGAACGATGTTTACTATTCTTTCAACAGGTTCGCCGTTTTTAAAAATAAGCATGCAAGGAAGTCCGCTAATAGAATATTTTTGTGCAGATTCAATATTTTGATCAGCTTGGATTTTTACGAATTTAACTTTACCATCGAATTCTTCAGAAATTTCATCAAGCATTGGTGCTAATTTTCTGCAAGGTCCGCACCATGTTGCCCAAAAATCTACTAAAGTTAATTTGTCAGATTCGCAAACTTCTGCATTAAAGTTAGCATCTGTAATTTCAATAACTGCCATGTCTATATCTCCTATCTACTAATTTTATATTCATTTAATTAACCAAAAGTATGAAAAATAAATCGGTTAACTTATGAGACATGTTAGCTAAACATGTAAAAAAAGTCCATTAATTAATGTAAAAAAATAAAAAAATAAAATTTTTATTGACAATAGTTTATGTTCCTTATATTATACAAATTAGCATAAGAGATATGCCGGTGTAGCTCAACGGTAGAGCAACGGTTTTGTAAACCGTAGGTTGTAGGTTCGATTCCTATCACCGGCTTTTTCTAAGTTTTGGACCTTTAAAAATAAATACACGAGGGTAGATGGCCGAGTGGCTAAAGGCGACAGACTGTAAATCTGTTCACGAGAGTGTACGGTGGTTCGAATCCACCTCTGCCCAATTTCTTCTAAGACCTTGAAGTTTTACTTAAACACATGCCCTTGTGGCGCAGAGGTAGCGCATTCCCTTGGTAAGGGAAAGGTCATGGGTTCAAGTCCCATCAAGGGCAAAATTAAAGTAAAAAACAAACAACAGTATAAAGTAGTAAATATTAAAGAAAAAGGAGTTTAAACTCATGGCACGCGAAAAGTTTGAAAGAAACAAACCGCACGTTAATATTGGTACCGTTGGACACGTTGACCACGGTAAAACAACATTAACTGCAGCTATCACATCTTGTATGGCAGCTGTTGGTAAAGCTCAAGCTAAAAAGTTTGATGAAATCGACGCAGCTCCAGAAGAAAAAGCAAGAGGTATTACTATCTCTACAGCTCACGTAGAATATGAATCAGATGCAAGACACTATGCGCACGTTGACTGCCCAGGCCACGCT
>JAZSQW010000164.1:0-4591 GCA_045538205.1 Candidatus Avigastranaerophilus sp.
TACTTGTTCTATATACATCAGGCGCATAATATGACATTATATAGTTACCAGTGTTCTTTCCTATTTTTGTGGTAACAGCTGATAATTTATTTTTTTCATTTCTGAGATATTCTTTTTTCATATCTCCCATTTCACTGGCTCTAAGTCTACCATTTATGTAATATAGAGTGTATTCTCTTCCATCAGAAAGGCTATCTTGTATTCTTCCTGTGTAATTTTTACCTTTATCTTTTGCAACATCATCTTTAAATTTGATTTCAGATAATGTTTTTACAGGATATTCTTCATTTAATTGTTTTAATGTGATTTGTTGTTTTGGTGCTGTCTGTTTTTTTGCTCCAAAAGTATGATATAAATTTGTGTTAATTGCGTTTATTTGCATACGTATACCCCTTTGTTTTCTTTATTATATTTTAAACGGAGTTGGAATTTTGCATATGTAAAAAATTTGAAACATATTTTCTTTATTTTGTATACAAAAATTTTACTCATGATAGACTAAAAATGTGTGACTTAATTCCCTAAAAATTAGTTTACTCACAAAAATATATAGTTTATGAGGAAGAGAATATGGATATTTTTTCAATTGTAAAACTGTTAGGGGGACTTGCGTTTTTCCTATATGGTATTGCAATTATGTCTACTGGTTTAGAAAAAATTGCAGGTGGAAAGTTAGAAAAGATTTTAAAGAAGATGACTGATGGGCGAGTTAAAGGGTTCATTTTAGGAACAGGAATTACAGCCGTTATTCAGTCATCATCTGCTATTACTGTTATGTTAGTTGGTTTGGTTAACTCAGGTATTATGAAGTTAGGTCAAACCATTCCTGTTATTATGGGGTCTAACGTTGGTACAAGTGCTACTGCTTGGTTATTAAGTTTAACAGGTATAGATGATAGTTCAAACTTGTTGTTAAGTTTTTTACAACCTAAAAACTTTACTCCGATTTTAGCTTTAATTGGTGTAATTATGATAATGGTTGCAAAAAGTAATAAAAATAAAAATATTGGTGGCGTAATGATTGGTTTTGCCATATTAATGGCTGGTATGGGAATTATGTCTGATGCAATGAAACCGTTACAAAATGTCCCTGAATTTCAACAATTGCTTATAGCTTTTGATAATCCTTTCTTTGGTATTGTTGCAGGTGCAATTGTAACAGCGGTTATTCAAAGTTCAAGCGCTTCTGTTGGTATTTTACAAGCATTATCTTTGGCAAGTGGTATTTCTTATGCTGTTGCTATTCCAATTATTTTAGGGCAAAACATTGGTACTTGTATTTCTGCAGTATTGGCTTCAATAGGTGTAAATACAAGCGCTAAACGTGTTGCTTGTGTGCATTTCTTATTTAATGTAATTGGTATTACAGTTTTATATCCAGTATTTGTTATTATTAATAAAACTGTGCATTTAGATTTTATGACTCAAAATATATCTCCTGTTGGTATTGCTATAGTTCATTCTGTATTTAACATTACAGCATCTTTATTGTTCTTACCTTTTGTTAAATTGTTAGAATCTTTAGCTATGAAAATTATCAAAGATAAACAAGGTAAAGAAAAGAATGTTATTCTTGATGAACGTTTATTGTTAACTCCTGGTTTTGCTGTTGGCGAGTGTTATGCTCAAACAGTTAAAATGGGTGAAATGGTTGAATCTAACTTTATTAATTCAACAAAAATGTTAAAGAGCTTCCATCAAAAGAAAGCTGATCATATTAAAGAAAATGAGGCTGTAATTGATGAATATGAAGACGTTATCAATAATTTCTTGTTAAAACTTTCAGGTAAAGGTTTAGCGGGTAATGATAATAACAGATTGTCTCAATTGTTCTTGGCCGTTGGTGATTTTGAAAGAATTGGTGACCATACAGCGCATATTTTGAAAATTGCTGAAAAACTAAAAGATGATGAAAAGAAATTTTCTCCAACAGCTATTACAGAACTAAAAACAATTGTAAACGCTGTTTCTGAAATTTATGCAATTTCTTTTGATGCTTATAAAACAGATAATGTTCAATTAGCACACGAAGTTGAGCCACTTGAAGCAGTTATTAAAAAGTTAGTTAGAAAAGTAAAAGCTCGTCATATTGATAGATTAAAAGAAGGTGCTTGTACTAATGAAATTAGCTTTATGTTTGTTGATTTATTGACTGTTTTGAGAAGGATTGCTGCACATTGTGGTAATATTGCAATGACAGTTATTCAATATAACGATTCATCTATTGGCAAACACGAATATAATCATAGAAATAAAGACGAAGACGTTGAGTTTATTAGCAAATATCAAGATTACAAATCAAGATATTCAGTTTCAAAAAGTTAATTAAAAAGCCACCTTTTTCAAGGTGGCTTTTTAATTAGTTTATACTAAATTCTGTTTTCCCAAACTCCGCCTTCTCTGTCAACTAAAGCATCATAGAATGACCAAATTCTAAAAATACCAGTTAAACCTAATACAGCGTGAGTAATGTTCTTTTGTTTGTTTTCTTTGTTAATTGCTTGTCCTATACCAGGCCAAATTAACAATGAACATACAGCAGCGCCTACACTTCTTCCGCTAACTTCACCATTTTTACCATGTGTACCTTCAGCAAACGCTGGAGTGTTTAGACTGATAAAGCCTAATAATAACATTGTTGCTACGATTTTTTTCATAAAATCCTCCATTCTTAAAAATATTTTTTATCTTTTAATTCATCTGGCATAAATTGTTGTTTATAATTTGGATTATCGTGTGAATAAACATAACCTTTGCCAAACCCGTACTTAGAAGCATCTTTATAGTGTGCATCTCTTAAATGCATAGGTGGTTGAAAATTCAAACCATTATATATGTCATTCATTGCTGAATCTATAGCCATAATAGCTTTATTTGATTTTGGTGCTCGTGCAATATATTCAACAGCTTGTGTAAGCGGAATTCTTGCTTCAGGCATTCCTAATAATTCTGATGCTCTAAATGCATTTATTGCTACTGTTAGTGCATTTGTGTCAGCATTTCCAACATCTTCTGAAGCACAAACTATCATTCTTCTTGCAATAAATCTTGGATCTTCACCTGCTGTAAGCATTTTTGCTAACCAATATATAGCTGCATCAGGATCAGAGCCTCTCATACTTTTTTGAAACGCAGAAGCCATATCATAATGCTCTTGTTGTGAGTATTTTATAGATGCTGATTGCGCTAATTTCTCTAATGTTTCAACAGATATGTATCTTGTATTATCCTTTAATACTGATGAAAAATAAGTGTTTTCTATTAAGTTCAAGGCGCTTCTTGCATCACCTCTTGCATAATTGATAATATAGTCAACAACGTTGTTTTCAATTACTGATTCGTTGTATTCACTTGATAAATGACCAAATCCTTTGTTTATAATTTTTTTCATTCCTTCGTCATCAATAGGATTTAATCTTATAACTTGAGTTCTTGAAATTAAAGCTGCATTTACTTGGAATGATGGGTTCTCTGTTGTTGAACCAATTAAATAAACGGTGCCATTCTCTAAGTGTGGTAAAAGTGCATCTTGTTGAGTTTTGTTGTATCTGTGAATTTCATCAATAAATAATATTGTTTTTTGATTGTAAACTAATTTCTCTTTCGCAATATCTATTGCTTCTTTAATGTCTTTAACGCCTGAAGTAACGGCACTTAATTCTATAAAATGGCTATTTGTTTGATTTGCAATTATTCTTGCTAATGTTGTTTTTCCACACCCTGGTGGTCCCCATAAAATTAATGAAAATAATCTACCTGATTTTAATAGAGTCATTAAAGGTGAATTATTTTGTGTAATACTATATTGACCAAAATATTCTTCAATTGTTTTTGGTCTTAATAGTTCCGCTAAAGGAATTTGTTTATTACTTTCTTTTAAAGTGTCAAATAAGTTCATTGTTAAAAAATAGCCCTTTGATTAATTATATTCTATCATTAATTATGGAGTTTTTTTATGAAAAAAATAATATTTGTAACTATTTTAATAATTTTTATTTCTATCGGAATGTTTTTTTTCTTTCAAAAGCAAAAGGATATTGAAGATAAAAAAGTTGTTGTGTTTTGGACTTTGCAGTTAGGTTCTTTTTCAGAATATGTTAATGATATAATTTCTCAATTTGAAAAAGAAAATACTGATATAAAAATAAAATGGGTTGATGTTCCATATTCTGAAGGTGAAAAAAGAACATTAGCATCTATACTTACAGATAATCCGCCTGATTTAGTAAATCTTACTCCTGATTTTTCTTTATTGTTAGCTCAAAAAAATGCTTTGCATAATATTCAAGAAAAAGATTTAACTCAATTTCTTCCTTCTTTATTGTCTACTTTAAGGTATGAAGATGAATATTTTGGCATTCCTTTTTATGCAACATCTCCTGTTACTTTGTACAATAAGCAATTGTATAGTGGAAAAATTCCTAAATTTTATGATGATTTATTTGAAATAAAAGCAAATAAAAATTATCTTACAATGATTAATTTCTGCGAGAATGATACTCTTTTAAAATTATTGAATAAATATGATATTAATTCTGCAAACACTATAAATTCTGATAGTAGTGTTGAAATATTTAAAAAATTCAAATTC
>JAZSQW010000094.1:0-4811 GCA_045538205.1 Candidatus Avigastranaerophilus sp.
AATTTAATAGCAAAAATATTTTTCATAAGTTTTGATTAATATAACAAGGAGTGTAAAAATGAGAATTAGTCCTATTAATAATTTCTATATAAATAGATTTCAACCTAAAAAACAAATTAATTTTACTTCTAACCCTGTAGAAGTTGATTCAGAAAAAAAATACGATTTTGCAACTACTTATAATAGACGTCCACATAATTTTTTAACTGCAACAGAAATAGTAGAAATAATTAAACCAATTCATTCTTCTTTAATGCCTCAAAAAAAACAAATTATAGCTGATGTTAATTCTTTTCAACAGGTCAAAGAATCTTTTACTAATATTGCAAAAGAAATGTGTGATTTGGAATTAAAATTACCAAAAGATATCAAAGAGCCTACTTTAGAAATAGTTCAAGATGAAGAAAATCCAAATATAAAATATGAATGTCAAAGACCATATAATCCAACTAAAATTACTACTTATGATGATAATGGTAATGCATTATTTACTAAAGATTTAAATGGTAATATCAAAAAGCATCCAAGTGGAGATGATAAAAATTCATATATTTATATACCTCCTAAGGGTTATGATAGACACGGTATTGTAAAAAGATATAATGAACAAGGTGAAGAAGATTTTAGTGGTTTTTATTATCCTCGTGAAAATGTAGTTTCAGTAGTTTTTAATAAAAATAAGAGTTTATCAAATCTTGAAAGTGTTTCTTTTGATAAAAATGATTATTACTATATAAACTTTTTTGATTATTCAGTAGTAAATGAATTAAGAATTACAAAAGATTCTAAACAAGATATGAGTTGTCGTACATATAAAAGCACCGTTGGAGTTTCATATAATCAAGATAAAAAATGTTATGTTCTTAAATCGTATATGAATAATTATTTTGATGAAACAAATCCATATATTGAATTATATTTATCGGAAGATGGTAAAAGTATTGATAAAATAAGAAATTATGGTCGAAATTATAATTATTTTGAAAAACAATTTGAAAATTATGATAGCGGCGTAGTTTCACTTGAAGAACCAATTCCTTTAACATAATTTATGTGCATAAAAAATATGTTTATTTTATAATTTACATGTACTTAAAAATAAGTCTATGTTGAAAATTTCAACGCCGAAACAATACGAAGAGAGAGATTATGAGTATATTTTTTATAGGGATCGTTATGTTATTTGCTTGCGGTTTTTTAGCAAGTATGTTCGATAACGAAAAAAAGACAAGAGTTTTATCAATATTATCATTAATTGGTGCGGTATTTTGTTCAATACCTGCCGTTAATGTTCTGTTAAATAAGAATATTTTATCGTTTAAATTCTTCTTGAATGATTTATTTGGTATGATTTCTTTTAAGATTGATGCGCTTAGCGCATTCTTTATTCTTGTAATCTCTATAATGAGTGTATTGGCAGTATTTTATAGTAATGAATATTTAAAACCTTATATAGATAAAGGTAAAAATATTAATAATAATATGTTCTTTTTGGCAATGATGATTGCTGCTATGCTTTTAGTTGTTACTTGTCAAAATGCATTATTCTTTTTAATCTCTTGGGAAATAATGTCTTTGTCCTCATTCTTTTTGGTTATATTCGAACACGAAAAGAAAGAAGTTATAAAAGCTGGTATAAAATATTTAGTATTTATGCATATTAGCGTTTTATTTATTATTATTGCATTTGCTTTATCTTCAATAAATGCTAATAGTCTTGATTTTGTTGCGATATCAAATAGCTTTAATGATAATCTACAGCTTGCAAATATTGTATTTGTTCTATCTTTTATCGGTTTTGGTATAAAAGCAGGTTATGTGCCTTTTCACAATTGGCTACCTGATGCTCACCCTGCAGCTCCAAGCCACGTTAGTGCAGTGATGTCAGGTGTTATGATTAAAACAGGTATATACGGTATTTTAAGGATGTTAACTTTATTGCCTAACGTAGATAAAGGTTTAGCTTATTTTGTTCTTATAATAGCCGTAATATCAGGATTATATGGTGTATTATATGCTATCACACAACGCGATATTAAAAAATTATTGGCATACTGTAGTATAGAAAATATTGCAATAATAAGTATTGGTATCGGTATTGGTATGCTTGGTTTGAGTTATAATGCTATACCTGTTGCAGTTTTAGGTTTTTCTGGTGCAATATTACACGTTTTAAACCACTCAATATTTAAAGAATTATTATTCTTTGGAGCTGGAAATATCTATATAAAAACTCATACGAAAAATATGGAGCAATTGGGTGGTTTGATTAAAAAAATGCCTGTAACTGCCTTTATGTTCTTAATTGGTTCAATTGCAATATGTGGTTTGCCACCATTTAATGGTTTTATAAGTGAATTTTTGATTTATATGGGAATGATTAAATCATTTACTATAAATAACTTCTTTTGTATTTTGGCAGTAATTCTATCATTATCAAGTTTAGCTTTAATTGGTAGTATGGCAATATTATGTTTTACAAAAGCGTTCAGTATTATTTTCTTAGGTGCACCTCGCTCAGAAATTGTGGAACACGTTAATGAAGACGTTAGTAAAAAAGCTATAATGCCAATGGCTATTTTAGTTCTATTTATATTTTTAATTGGCTTGTTCCCTCAATATGTTTTAAATGGAATATTTTTGCCAGTTGAAGTTTTAATTGGTGCAAAATTTGAATTTTCTTCAACTGTTATGCACGTTATGCAAATAATTTCACAAGTATCTTTCTTCTTCTTATTGACTATAGGTATATTGGTATATTTAAAATATAGATTTTCAAAAGGTAAAATATTTGAGTTCGAAACTTGGGGTTGTGGCTATAATAAACCTAATAATCGTATGCAATATACAGGTTCATCTTATTCTAAGCCTTTTGTAGTTGTTTTAAGACCGTTTTTCAAGAAAATTTTTGACGTAGTTCGCCCTAAAAAATTGTTCCCTACAGAGGCACACTACCTATCTCAAATTGATGATATTGAAGAAGCATATTTTATCAACCCATTAGTTAAATTAGATGAAAAATTCTTATCTAAGTTTGAAAAGCTTCAAGATGGCAACCTACAAATGTATATTCAATATGGTTTGTGGTTCTTGGTATTAGTTTTAGTATTAGTTTTTGTAATTAAGTAAAGGAATTAAAAATGATAATTAAACTTTTAAACATAATAATTTTATTGATAGTTCCTTTTATAATGGCAGGAGTTATAAGACGTACAAAAGCTTTTTGGGCAGGAAGAAAAGGCGCTCCAATTCTTCAACCTTTATATGATTTTTTAAGATTATTAAAAAAAGAATTTGTAATAAGTACTACAACAACTTCTGTTTTTAAAATAACACCTATAATTGTTATAACAACAGCATTTTTTGCTTCATTATTTGTGCCATTATGTAATGGTGAAGCAATGATTAACGTACCTTGTGGGTTTATTATTTTCTCTTATATTTTAGGCTTAGGTAAGTTTATGTCATTGTTATCTTCAATGGATACTGGTAGCAGTTTTGAAGGTATGGGCGCATCAAGAGAAGCTTGTTTTACAACTATTGTTGAACCTGCTTTCTTTGTAACTTTAGCATCTATTATGCTTGTTACACAAAATTATACTTTTGATAGCTTAAATGAAATGATTCTTTCTTCAAGTAATTATGGTATTTTAATAATTGCTTTTACTGTATTAATTATATTTTTAATGATTCTTGTTGAAGGCTCTCGTGTTCCTGTTGATGATCCAACAACACACTTAGAATTAACAATGATTCACGAGGTTATGATTTTAGATAATTCGGCATTAGATTTAGCATTTTTAACTTGGGCTAATTCAATAAAAATGCTTTTATTCTCATCATTAATAGCTGCAATTATTATTCCATCAGGCTTGTCATTAATTGCATCAATTGCTTTGTATTTATTAATTCTATTAGTTATTTCTATTGCGATTGGTACATTAGAATCAGCAATGGCAAGAATTAGAATGTCTCACGTTTTTGAATTTATTTTTGTATTGAATTCTTTATCACTTGTTGTTTTATCTTTAGCAGTAGCAAGTGGATTTGGAGGTTAAAATGGAAAAGGCTTATATAATTCTTTTTGGTTTAACAATGTTGTATTTTGCTGCAACAAGTAGAATTATTTCACATATTCGCTTATTAGTATTGCAAGGTGTGTTGCTATTCTTAGTTTGTTTTGCTCACTTTGCACATATTGATATATTTAACAAAGTATTTTTAACTGTTGAAACGCTTGGTGTAAAAGCAATATTAATACCTGCATTTCTATTCTACGTTTTGAAAAAAACTAATTCAAATCGTGATGCAGCGCCAAATATTCCTCATTTTTATTGCTTGTTGATTTCAAGTGTAATATTACTTGCAGGGTTTATGATGTCTAACTACTGTATTTCATCATTGAAAATGGTATCTGCAACACATTTTGGTATATCAATTGCAACAATAATAATTAGCTTATGGTTGATAACAATTAAACATCATATTATTTCTAACGTAATTGGTTTTATTACAATGGAAAATGGTATTTTCTTGTTATCTTTATCAGTTGCTAAAGAAATGCCAATTCTTGTCAATTTAGGCGTTTTACTTGACGTATTTATCGCTATTTATATCTTAGGCTTGTTTGTTAATGTAATAAACAAAGAGTTTAGCGATTTAGAAGTATCTCATTTGTCATCATTAAAGGATTATGAAAATGATTAATTTAATAATATTATTTCCGATAATTTCAGGTTTATTAATGTTTTTATTCAAACGCAAATCGTTTGATAAATTGGTATTGAATTTATATTCTTTAATTCACATTA
>JAZSQW010000027.1:0-11120 GCA_045538205.1 Candidatus Avigastranaerophilus sp.
TTTTTTCTTGAACAGCTTCTTTTCTTGCTTCATGTTTTTCTTTCCATTCAGCTTTTTTGTCTTCCCATTTTTCTTTGGCTTCATCTATTTTGCCTTCAATAGCTTCAGCGCCCATTTTACCAAGTCCAACTACAGTTTCAGCTACAGTTTCTACACCATCAGCAACTGCTTCGGCACCTTCTTTAACTGCTCCACCTACTGCTTTTGCACCTTCTTTGATTGGTTCCATCTTCTCTTTAATCGTATCTTTTGCATCTTCTATTTTGCCTTTAACCCAGCCTTCTGCAAAATCTTTACCGGTTTCAATCAAATTATCAAATGCAGCTGCAAAATCGTCTGCTGCAGCATCTACGTCTTTCATTGTTACAGCTTTATCTGGATTAGATTCGAACAAGGGTTTCTGTTCCTCTACACCACCATTTTTCTTGGCATCATCTGCTTTACCTGCAGCGCCAATCTTTTCAATAGTGTTTGAAACAAATTGTCCGATTTTGTTTAAAATGCTCATTAAATACTCCTTTTACTATGTACCACAAATTTCTTTTCGACCAAAAAAAAAGAAACTTTAGAAAAAAATTACAAATAATAAGTTTTGTAACAAAACAATTTTAGAAGGCAAATAATAATTATCAGAACCATTTAAAAAAAAGGAAAAAGGTTCTCTATGCAAAATAATCAAATAAATTTTAATCAAAATTCAAATTATACAAATAATTTAAATAATCAAGCATATAAAAATAAAACAATAGGTTATGACGTTCACAATCCTAACTATCAAACAGACTATTGCAATGATTCTTTAGAGAAAAATCCTTATGCTGATTATTATCAAAACAATTCAATTCCTCAAACACAAGGGAAGAAAAAATCAAAAGCCTTCTTAAAATTTTGCAGTTGGGTTTTAGGTATAGCTATAAGCGCAAACGTTCTTCCTGCTGCACTTATACATCCAAACACATCAAATCCAAACAATTTAAGCAATAAAGATTTAAGAACACTATATGTATCTGGCGCATTAGTTGATAAATTAGATGGAGAATCAACAAAAGATTTTACAATCGATTATACAGAACAAGGCAAAACTGCCGATTGCTGGTTACTTTCAGTAATCAATTCAATAAATGAGACTGAAAAAGGCAAAGAATTTTTCAAAAACATGTTTGAATACAAAAAAGATGAAACCATTGTACATTTACACGTTGGCGATTACACAATAACAAATGACGAATTAAAAATTGGAAAAGTTAGGAACTCAAAAGGTGACGATGATGTTCTTTTAATAGAACTTGCTGTTGAAAAAGCTTTAGCTGATTATAATAATGGTAAAATCACATTACCTGAAGCTGTAATAACAGAAGAATTAGGTGGAAACGGTACGTTTTCAACTTTAAACTTAGGTTCTCAAGATGCGGGGATATTTATATTAACAGGTAATAGTGCAGAATATCTTCCAATTGAAGAAAATGAAGAAAAAATTAATGATTATTTTAAAGCTTTTGCTTCTGATAAAAAGGCAGATATGAGTGTTACTGCTTCAATCGAGACAGGTGATACCACATTTACAAATCAAAAAGGAGAAGAAATTTCTTTAAGAGGACATCACGCATATACTGTAAAATCAATAGATGAAAACGGCACTGTAACAATAAGCAATCCAGACTTATCAGAAGAAGAAATCAAAATGAATTATGAAACATTTAAAAATATTTTTTCAAGTATAACAGTTGCTGATATCAGCAATATTGCTTAAATTTCAGACAAATAAATATCAGAGAAAAATCCCATTTCATCGTGATAATTAACGTCTTTTGCAATTTTCTCAACTGGCATTTTTATATAATTTGTTATACCTTCGGCATAAACCTTGCCATCTCTATCTAAAATTTGCGTTTGAGCTTTAAAAAATCTTGAAGTATCAGAAATAATAATACCTTTACCAATTAATTCAACTTCATAAGGAACAGGTTTTCTAAATTTTGTTTCCATAGAAGTTGTAACGCCAAACATTGTTTCATCTTTAACCCAATAAGCACGCATTGAAAGTTCATCGAGCATAGTACCAATCAAACCACCGTGAACCCTTTGGGGAAAACTTTGATGTTCAAACTTGTATTTAAACAAAGTCATAACACTATCATCTTCCATATTATAAAATTCAGCTTTTAAACCAATTGGATTATACATTCCACATATAAAACAACTTCGACTATTTTTTTGTTTAGATAAAACCTTCATGTTAATCTCCTTATAAAATAATTTTAAAACAAAAACAGTAGCAAAAAAATTTTTGTTTGATTTTTAAAAAGAACACAAATATTTATGTTAAAATTTTCTCAAAGAGAGGGATATAAAAATGAAAATTTCAAATAACTATAATCAACCAAGTTTTAAAATGGCGGTTAAAGCAAATCAAGCAGCAAAAGCTCTTTTAAGGGATAGTTTAAATGGAAAACAATTACGCAAATTAAATAAAATCATTGAAAGACAACAAGATAACGCACACGATATTTTAATTTCAACAGTACAAAGAGAAAGCAATTTGGGAAAAACAAAAGAATATTTAAGTGTAATTGCTTCAAATAAAGAATATCAATCAGGTGATTTTTTCAAACCTTTATTCACTATTAAACGTGCTGAAAAATACGTTAATAAATTCAAAAAAATGTCTTTTCAAGAAGTATTCCAAAAAATGGGTGAATTTCAATAATAAAAAGGTATAGAAGCAGAGCTTCCATCATACTCAATATTATTAATTGCATTTGGATTATACACGGCGAAACAAGAAATCCCGCCACCATTTCCAGATACAACATCAATACCTAAATCTTCATAAAAAGATGTTCGCACATATTCGTCTACAATTTTAGACATAATTTGTGCATCACAAAATGCAATATCATAATCACGCCCTTCAAAACCAATAAACTGGCCAAGAGCCTTATTAATATTCAATTTATCAATCTCTTGAATTTTATCAGAATCAACAGAAGCACAAGTACCTTTTATTTGTGCTTTTAAAACATGAGTATTATACATCAGTGTACAATCTCTACTTGGAGAGAAATAAAATCCTGGTCCAACTAATGTTCTTTTTATTTTATTAGAATCAAACCCATTATTTACAATGTTATTTGCAGCTTCTTCACTTGATGTTGCGTGATACATAATTTCATCAATATTTCTTCTATTAGAAATCGATTCATTCATCAACTCTTTTATTTTTACGGTTTTATTAGGGTTGTCTTTATATGGGATTTCCATATTATCCAAAAATTCAACAATTCGCTTATCTATTTTCCCATTCTCATCAAAAACAATAGACTTTGCTTTTTGAATATATTCTTCTTTTATTTGATCTTTTTCTGTGTAACTACGTGCATTATTACATCTATTTTGATAATCTTGAGCATTAATTCCATTATTTTGCATTAAATTTAATGACGAAGTTGATTTAAAAGAAGGTTTCTGCGAATTCGCAGAATTATAATTATAAAATCCAACATTATTAAAATTAACGTTCATAAATAGCCCTAATATACTTGTTTTATATAAATATAAAAACAAAAAAACTATAGAAATTGCGTATTAATCATCTTCACTCATAGAAGAATAAATATCTGCCATAATTGCAGAATAGACAGAATCACTAACAGCATTTATTTCATTTATTTTAGGAATAAAATTCTTATCAAATTCTTCAGTCCAACCCATTTTAGCCTTATCTTCTGGTGTTAAATTTTCATACAAACCTATAGCATATAAATGTATGTTATCTATATATTCTCTCTCATCATCTCTTTGAGGATTAAATAACATTTCTAAAGTCAAAATATTATCTGTTCTATTTTGCCCAAATTCACACCCAACATAATAATTACCTTTTTGAACAGTTTGAATATAATCAACAAACTTATCAATAAACGCCCTTTGTTCTTTATCATATCTTTCTTCACAAGATTTAAGATAATCAGCACTTAACTCAATTTCTCTTGGAGTCATATACATCTTTTTTTCTTCCAAATAAGAAGTTTTATCACAAAAAGCAGGCTGGTCGAAGAATCCACCACCTACATAGAATCTTTTATAATTTAGTCCCGCTTTTTTACAATCTTCTTCATATCCAGGATAAAGAGAAAAATCTATAACTGTTTCTACACCTGCTTGTTTTAATTTTTTTAGTGCTTTATGATTGCCTTTTAAAGAAGAACCTCTATATATATTTCTATCATAATCATATATTTCTACATTAAAAGCCATACCTCTAATATCATCAGGAGATAATTTTTTAGGCTTTTTAGTTAAACTTTCAATCATTTTCTTTTCTTCAAATTCAGATTTTCTACCTTCTTTTAAGAAAAAATCAACATTATAAAGTTCTCTATCATCTATTCTTTGACGCATACCCTCACGTCTTTTAGCAGAGACATCATCACCATAACCAAAAACGTTGCTTGATTTAAAAGATGTATTAAAATTTACTGCACTAATTTTCATCTTGCACCTTCATCCCATCAAGACGAGCTATAAAATTCTCATCAAATTCTTTAGTCCAACCCATTTTTGCCTTATCTTCATAAGTTAATTTGTTATACAATCGTGTACATCTTTTATGCATATCTTCATCAATATGTACAAACGACTCACCATTTTGGGGACCAAAAATTGCATTTAATGTCAACATTTTTGTCGTAACTGCAGAGCCATATTGACAAGAAATATAACAATTACCTTTTTGCAAAGCTTGTACTACGTTAACAAAATTATCTATAAAATTTCGGCACATAAAATTATAATTTTCTTTAATTTTAGGTCTATACTCTTCTTGGAGTTCAGGCGAATACCAATATAATTCTTCACGAAGATAATTAGCCTCTGTATTAAAAACAGGATGCGATATAAAACGAGAATTATCTATAGGGAAACTAACATAATTCAATTTTTTCTCATCACATTTTTCTTCATACTCAGGATACCCAACCAAATCAATAATTGTACCTATTTTAGCAGTTTTTAAAATATCAAAGACTTCTTCTTCTTCATCTACTAAAGAAGCGCCACGCCAAATATTCTTGCTTCTATCATAATGAATAATATTAGGACAAACTGCATAAAGACTATCTTCATCAAAGACATTTTCAACAGGTTTTTTGTACAATTCATCAATCATCTTTTTTTCTTCAAACTCAGATTTGCGACCTTCTTTTAAAAAGAAATCAACATTATAAAGCTCTCTATCTTCTATTCTTTGGTGCAATTTAGCACGCATTTCTTCTGTTACGCTATCGCTATAACCAAATTTATTTATAGATTTAAAAGATGTATTAAATTTTATTGAATTAACTCTCATATTTCTTTTAAATACAAACAAAATATTTTTTGCTATACACCAAAAAACATTCTTGTATTTGCTTCTTTATTTACGAAAAGAATCAATTTTTTACCTAAATATAAAGACAATAACGATAATAAAGTTACAACAATAAATCTTACAAATACAATAATAAAGGCAGTTAAATTATCACTCATTAAAACTACATTTTTTAAATCAAAAATTTGATTAACTGTAAATAACCAATACCAATGTACAAAAAACAATCCAAAACTATATTTAGCTATAACATCAAGAGTATTATTTAATTTTTCATGCGAAGAAATAAATTCATCATAATGTTTTAAATAAGCAAGTAACAACATAGTTAAAAATGTTTTAGAAACAGTAAAATTACAATATTGATACTTTAAAGTTAAAAATACATCTAAAGCACTTGTTGAAAGCATTAAAAACCATAACAAAAATCTTTTATCATAAAATTTATCAATAATTTCTTTATTTGCAGAACAAAACATTCCAAAAACATATAAAGATACAAAATGAACAAAGCCTGACAAAATATAGTAAACATAAGCCCAATATTTCTCTAAAACAGGCAAATGAACTAAATTTTCATATTCTGCAACTCCACGAGGAAGAAAGATTGTAATTAAAAAGAATAAAGGTAAAAGTTTATACAAAATACCCTTCTTCTCTAATTTTAACAATATCCAAGATAAGAAAAAGAAAATAACTATCATTGGAATAAACCAAGTAGGCACGTTATGAACTCTACCGATACTTAAATGCAAAGGAATTTGCACTAACCAATTTACACCATCAAAAGTATTTTTATATGCAAATGGAAACAAGAAGCAAAATGCAATACCTATAATTGAAGTAAACAAATACGGAAGAATTACATTTGTCCATTTTTTAGATAAATAATTTTTATACTCAAATTTTTTAGAAAGATGCTGAAATAAAAAACCAGAAATAAATATAAATAATGCAGTACCGCCACAAACAATTTCTGTATTAATTGTTCTTATCAAAGAATTGGCCTCGCCAAACTGCATTGTATGCCCCATAATAATCAATAAAATAGCAAGACCTCTAAATATATTTATATAATTTAAAAACTTAGACTTTTTAGGCAGTTCAACTGCAATATTATTTTCCATATTCACCTCTTGCGTTCATTATCTCACAAAATAGCCTTCAGGGAACTGAAGGCTTTTTATATTAACGAATCTTTTGAACATCTGAATAATCAAAACGACTTTTGCTTTTTCCAAAATCAATTTGATCAGGAACAATAAGTGCTTTTACTTGATCATCTTCTAAATATTTAAAACCTTTACCATATTGACTAACAATACTTTTAACTAAAGTTGAATATCTTTCAGCTGTAACTTTTAATGGTTCAGCAATTGCAAATTTATTTTCTATTGTATGTGGGAATTGATGATCACAATCATCATATTCTGTACAAGTATATTTACCTTCAATCTTTTTAGTTTTTTCTTGTATATCAAGTGTATCAACTTTTTCATCTGCAAAAGGATAATAAGTAAAAGTTCTTTCAATTGTATTAACACCATAATCATATGATGAATTTTGCTTAACTTGCCATAAACCTTTAAAAGATTGGGCTGAAATTGGATTGATAGACATATTCCCTCCTAAAACTTGAATAATTAACTAAAATTATTATAAAACAAACAAAGGATATCCTTTTTATAATAAATAGATATTCTATAAATTTATAATATTTCTTTACATTTTTTGTAAATTTTTTCCCAAAACCACAAAAAATTTCTTGTTCGAGATTTTAGCTTCATGTAAAATTATATAAGTTGGAAATCTGAGGAGATTATATGAATAATAAAACCATTTATGAACCGGTATGCTACGATAGCTTATCTTCATTACCTGCGGTTCTTGAATCTTGCATGGAAAAATATGCTGATTATAAAGCTATTACAGATGAATACTGCAAAGTTGAAATGACATACCGTGAACTTAGAGAAGAGATGAATAATTTTGCATCTGGTTTACAATCATTAGGAATAAAAAAAGGCGATAAAATCGGACACTTTGCAGAAAGTCACGGTTTATGGATGGCAATATCACTTGGTATTTTAAAGAATGGTGCTGTTGACGTTATTCGTGGTTCTAATGCACCAATTAATGAATTACAATACATTGCAATGCACGGTGATTGTAAAGCATTAATTTTAAAAGATTTAAAAATTTATAATTCTTTAAAACAATTTATTTCTGAATATAGATTCGATTTCATTGTTATAACATATGCTGATAAAGAAATTGATAAAGAAGGCATTAAATGCCCAATTTATACACACGCAGAAATTATTGAAATGGGTAAAAAACATACTTTTGAGCCTGTTGATATTCAAAGAGATGACGATATGTCTATTCTCTACACATCAGGTACAACAGGTAATCCAAAAGGTGTTTTACTTTCTCACAACAACTTAATTTATCAATTAGAAATTGCACACGAAGGTTTTTGTTCAAACCCTGGCGAAAAAACTCTGCACATTTTACCAATTTGGCACTGTTATGAAAGAGTTGGTCAATGTTACTATGTTTCAAGAGGTTGCCACTTACACTTTACAAACCTTCTTGGTTTAAAAAATGACTTTGCTAAATATCAAGTTCATACATTAATGTCAGTTCCACGTATTTGGGAATCTATCAGAAATGGTATTTATCAAAAATTAAAACAAGCTTCACCTATTGCATACAATATTTTCTGTTTTGCAATTAAAACATCTATTTCATACAAAACACATAGAATGTATGGGGAAAGAAGAATTACAAATAAAATCAACTATCATACATTATCAACAATCAGACACAGAATTATTCGTTCATTAATAAAACCATTACACGTTTTATTCAGCAGAACTTTATACAAAAAAATCAAAGCAGCTGTTGGTTTTAGCAATATTCGTGCTTCTATCTCTGGTGGTGGCGCATTATCAATGCAAGACGAATTATTCTACGATGCAATTGGTGTTGATTTAAGAATTGGCTATGGTTTAACAGAAACAGCTCCGGTTCTTACATTAAGAAACGTTAGAGAAAAGAACTATTTAGGCTCTGCTGGTAAACCTGTTAGAGGAACTGATATTAAAATTGTTGACCCAGTTACTTTTGAACCTTTAAAGAACTATCAAAAAGGTTTAGTAATTGCAAAAGGTCCTCAAATTATGAAGGGCTACTATAAAGACGAAGAAGCAACAAAAGCAGTTATGACAAAAGATGGTTACTTCATCACAGGTGACTTAGGTTGGATGATTAACGATAACTTCTTAGTATTAGTTGGCAGACTAAAAGAAACTATCGTTTTATCAAGTGGTGAAAACGTTGAGCCAACACCTATTGAAGAAGCTATTCTATTAAGCCCATACATTGACCAAATCGTATTAATCGGTCAAGACCAAAGCACAGTTGGAGCATTAATCGTTCCATCTAAAGAAGCTTTAGAAAAATGCGGAATTAATATGAAAGACATTAAGAGCTCTAAAAAAGTTAACCTTACAAATGCTGAATTAGAAGCTTTAATAAAAAGAGAAATTAATTCTAACATCGTTAACAAACAAAACTTAAGAGCTTTCGAAAAAGTTAATAGATTCGCTATTTTAAAAGACGGATTCAATATTGAAAACGGCTTAATGAGTATGACTCAAAAAGTTAAACGTAATAAAGTATTTGAAAAATATGACGACTTAATCAAAACTTTATACAAATAAGAAACAGGGGCTTTAATTAGCCCCTATTTTTTGGCCAAAATATTAATGATATAATTAAATAAAAAAGAGGATTTATAATATGGAAAGAGAAGAACCACAATATACACCTCAAGAAGAATTTGCCAATGCGCTAACCCATGCCATAGGTGCTTTACTTTCAATATATGGAATTGTAATGTTATCTGTATATTCAAACACACCTGTTGAAACAGCATCAACAGCAATATATGGCGCAATGATGTTTATTTTGTTTCAAGCGTCTACCTGCTATCATTCAATGACAAATGAAACAGCAAAAAAAGTTTTTAGAAAAATAGACCATTCCGCAATATATTTACTGATTGCAGGCACATACACACCAATGCTATTATTAACAGTCGATTTCCCACATTCTGTTGCACTTTTAGCAATGATTTGGTATTTAGCTTTTACAGGAATAATTTTCTCTTGTATGACTTTAAAATACAAATCACTATCAACAGGCTTATATGCACTAATGGGCTGGTTATCAGTATTCTTAGTATGGAACATATGGAAAATTGGCGGAGTTGAAGCAATTTGGTATTTAATCGGTGGTGGATTATTTTACACAGTCGGTTGTATTTTTTATATGAGAAAAAAACCATTTATGCATAGTATCTGGCATATCTTTGTACTATTAGGTGCAATAATGCACTACTTTGCAGTTTTATCACTACTAAAACATTAAAAGGAGGTTAACATGCAAACAGCTGTTGTACCATCAGAAAAGAAATATGAAATAAAAAGCTACGAAGCAAACGCAAATGGAGAAATAAAACCATCATTTTTATTACACCACTTAGAAGATATAGCGCACATCAACGCAGATTTACTTGGTTTTGGATATAGCAATACATACGCAAGAGGATTTGGCTGGTTTGTATTAAAATACCATTTAAAGTTTGATAGAATGCCAAAAAACTGGGAAACAATTACAGTAAAATCTTGGCCAACATTACAAAAAGGTATTCAATGCCGTAGAGATTTTGCCGTTTATGATGAAGATGGCGAACAAATCGGCACAGCAGCAAGCTTATGGGTATTAATTGATTTAAATTCAAAAAGAATTGTACCTGCTAAAAAAATGTTAGACTATCCTGATTTAGAAGCAAATTATGCTTTTGAAACCGAATTTGAAAAAATTCCACCTGTTGAGAAAGCAGATAAAGAAATTACTTTTACATCAACATACGAAGATATAGATATAAACCAACACGTGAACAACGCAAACTACTTAACTTGGGTTTTAAAAGCTATTGATTATAACTATTTAACAAAACATTCTGTTAAAGAAATAGAAATCAATTACAAGCACGAAATCAGCTGTAATAGTGAAGTTTTATGTAAAACTCAAATGTTAACAGAAACAAATCAAACACTACACACAATTTCTGCAAAAGAAACTGGTGATGAAGCAGCTAACATAAGAATAACTTGGGAATCAAGATAAAATTATTAAAACAGAACCAATTATCATAATTACAGAACCTATGACTTTTCGCCATAGGTTTTGTTCTTTAAATATCTTATAACCAAAGAAAACCGTAACTATTGAAGATAATTGGAACAAAGATAAAGCAAACCCTACATTCATTCTTTCAAAAACAAAATTAGTTGAATACTGCATCAAACCAAGACACAATGCAATAATTATAACTTCTTTAAACTTGATAAATGGCGTTATTTTAATTTGTTTTTTCGCAAATAAAGAAAAAATCAAAGACCAAAAACAACCAACAAAACACCATAAAATAAAAGAATGCTCAACTGATGACATTAAAATTATTTTCTTTAAAATAGCAGCCTCTATACCAGTTAACAGCAAAGATAAAAACCTTAATTGAATATCTTTTCTTTTTAACAATTTAAAAGTGAAACCACCCTCTTCTTTATCAAAAAAGAATTTACTACCATAAATAATCAAAACTAAACCAACTAACCCCATCAAAGATGGTATTTCACTTAAAAGAATTAAAGACGCTAATAGACCAATTACGCTTTTA
>JAZSQW010000171.1:0-8701 GCA_045538205.1 Candidatus Avigastranaerophilus sp.
TATCCATATCAGCACTTAAAGGTGATAAGTATAATTCTTTTTTATCTGTTGCAGATAATAAATTAATACTATTAATATTGATTTTATTATCATTAGAAATAAAACTATCAGCGCTGATTGTATCGATTGTTTCTTTAGCTAAATCAGCATCTAAAGATAAGTTCATTTCATTATGTAATGTCATATTACCTAAATTAGCTGAGTTAATACCTTCATTTTGAAGAGTTACGTTACCACCAAAGAAGTTGAAATTAACGTCATTATTGAAACCGCCAACGTATTCAACACCATCTTGAGTGTTTGTACCGAATTTCAATGTGCCATCAAACATATTTACTGTTTGGTTTTTAACTTTATTATTAAATTCAATTGTACCTTTATTGTATGTTGGAATGTTTGCTTGTTTAAGAATTTCATCAATCATCATTTCGCCTTCTGCTTTTGAAGCATCATCTAATTGATTGTATTCTTCTTCAGTCATTCCATTTGATACTAATAATATTTTTTTAACTACATTTCTAACGTTAGGATCATCTGCTAAAGCATTGATGTTAATCATACTTGTTTCTGGGTTGAATAATTCTTTAACATCGTTAACCACGTATTCAAGTTCTTCATCAGAAATATCAGGCATCATTTGTTTGTAGAAATTTTTAACGTCTTGTAAACTTGTACCAATTGCATCATTAAAGATAATTGATTTGCCTTCTTGTGCGTTTAAGTTTATAAAACCACCTGCGTTTGCAATTGCGTTAGAGCCAGTTGCGTCTTTATTTCCTGTAAAAATAGTATCGTTTTCATTGGCAACAATGTTAACAAGTCCGCCCATATTTAATATAGCGCCACCAAGCATTTCTGATGAGTTGTTTTCAAAAATACCACTAACAGCATTAATGAAACCATATTCGTTATAAATAGCAGCACCCATTTGAGTTGATTTGTTTCCAGTGAAAGAACCATTAATTGATGCAATAGAATTGTAATTTACAATTGCACCACCAAAATCTGCTGAGTTGTTTTTAAAATCAGCATTGATTGTGCCAATTACTGCATCGTAATCATTGTAAATTGCGCCACCATATTCGGCTGTATTATTTTCAAATGAACCTGTTATTGATGAAATAACTGCATCTTCATAGTTGTAAATAGCGCCACCTTCATCATTTGCACTATTGTTTTTGAAAGTTGCATTGATTGAAGAAATAACAGCATCTCTATAATTGTAGATTGCTCCGCCATTGTATTTTGATGAGTTATTTTCAAAAGAACCATTTAATGTTGTAATTTGTCCATTGTTATAAATAGCACCACCATTATTTCTTGATGTGTTTTCTACAAAGTTTGCTTCAATAGAAGTGATTTCACCATCGTTATAGATAGCACCACCATATGAATTTGTACTGCTATTTTTTGTAAAGTCACCTGCAATTGTAGAAATAGTTCCTAAGTTATAAATAGCACCACCCATTTGATATGCTTTGTTGCTTTCAAATGTACCATTGATTGAATTTATTTGTCCGCTATTATATACAGCACCAGCATTAGTTGAAGCTGAGTTATTGTTAAAAGTACCTGTTATTGTTTCAATGCCATTTGAGTTATAAATGGCACCAGCATTAGTTGAAGCTGAGTTATTGTCAAATGTACCAGCTACAGTTTCAATGGTATTTGAATTATAAATAACGCCACCTTCTTTAGAAGAATTTTTTGTGAAGTTACCATCTATAGATGTAACTGTTTTCTCATTATATAAAACACCACCATTGTTTGAAGCTGTGTTATTGTTAAATGTACCAGTTATTGTTCCAATAACATTTGTGTTATAGATAACACCACCATTATTACTGAAAGCATTATTGCTTGTGAAAGTACCATCTATAGAAGAAACAGTTCCTTCGTTGTATAAAACGCCACCTTTTGCTGCTCTGTTGCTATTAAAAGTGCCAGAAATAGCATTTACTGTTCCGCTATTGTATAAAGCGCCACCATTATTATTTGTTGCATAATTGTTTTCAAAAGTACCAGAAATTGCATTTACTGTACCACTATTGTATAAAACACCACCATTATTTGTTGCGTTATTGTTTGTAAAAGTACCAGAAAGGTTTTCCATTGTACCTTCGTTATAAATAAATCCACCATCTCCGCTATGTGAGATTTCTGCATCATATTTAGTTCTAAAGTTTTTTGCAACAAGGTTGTTTATTGATAAAGCTTGGTCTGTAGCAACATCAATACCAGTGTTATAAATACCGTCAACTGTAAAACCATTACCGTTAACGATTAAAGAATTTCCTTTTAATGCATCTAAATCTCTAATGATGGTTTCATCTTCTGACATAGAGTATAATTTGTCACCATCAATGAATTTAACCATATTTACGAATGTATATGCTTCTTTATCTGTATTATCAATCTCAATATATCCGTTACCAAGATTATGAATTGTGAATTTACCTGCACTTGTATAAACTTCTGTATCATTGAAATTGATAGAACCAGAACTTACAATTTGAATCTTTGCATAAGTTTCTTGTGGATTTAAAATGTTGATATTTGATAAATTAATTGTTCCTGAAGAAGATGATACTGAAAATTTATCAGCAGTACGAGTAGCTGCATTAATATCTAAAGCTAAATTACCATTATTTCCTGCAATGCTATTTAATGAATAAGTTCTAATTGTATTATCTAAAACATCTAAAGTTGAGGTTTCGTTTAGTGTTATCTTTGAAGTTCCTAATGAAGTATTTTTATTTAATTTTAAAGTACTATTATCGTTTAGTATTACATTAGTAGATGATAAACTTCCGTTTTCACCTAAATTTAAAGTACTATCGTTTAGTGTTACTGTAGAAGAAGTTATTTTTCCACTATCGATTATGTTTAAAGCGCTATTATTTGCTGTTACTGTAGAAGAAGTTATTTTTCCACTACCGATTATGTTTAAAGCGCTATCATTTGCTGTTACTGTAGAAGAAGTTAAGGAACTACCACTATTCATGTTTAATGTACCATTATTTAAATTTAAAGCATTGCCTGAAATGGCTTGATTTAAATCCATTTCGCCATTTAAATTTAATTTGCCGTTACTACCAGTAATAGCATCATTCATGTAGATTTTATGACCATTCGCTGTGTTAAAATTAACGATGCCAGTGTTATATATAGCATTGCTTTTGCTATTTGCTGTATTTTGAGAAAATTCAATATCATTTTCAGTTGCATTAACATTTACTGTGCCTGTATTATAAATGGCGCCACCTTGTGCTATTTTTGTTCCTTTTGTTTGTGTTTTTACAGAGTTGCCAACAAAATTGCCATTTACAGTAATAGTTCCTGTGTTGTAGATAGCACCACCTTGTGCTGTTGTTTCACCTGAAGTTGATGAAGAAATTATTGAGTTGTTAATAAAATCGCCAATTATGCTTGCTGTCCCTGTATTATAGATAGCACCACCATATGCTTCTGGAGCACCTTTTGCTGTTTCTGAAGTAATAGTGTTATCAATAAAATATCCATTTATAGTCATATTGCCTTCGTTATAGATAGCACCACCTTTTGCATATCCTAAATGTGTACCTGAAATTACGGCATTTATATTATTGTTGATAAAATCACCAGTTATAGTTGATTTAGAATTTTTACCTTCGTTATAGATCGCACCACCATATACATTTCCACCAGTAACAGTATTATTAATAAAATCACTTGTTAAGTTGCTTAAGGTGTCTCTTAAATATAAAGCGCCACCAAAAGCTTCAGATGCAAAGCTATTATTAGTGTGAGTTGCTGATAGTGAGTTATTAATAAAATCGCCAGATACAGTTAATGAACCAGCTAAATTGCCAATTGCACCACCAGCTATTCGTACTGAATTTGCACTATTTCCTGTTGTTTTTCCTGTAATGTTATTGCCGATAAAATCACCAGTTATTTCCATTTCACCAGTATTGTATATTGCACCACTATATGTAATAGCATGACCTGTTGAGTCCATTATTGCGATATTATTTATAAAATCACCAATAATAGATATTGTTCCTCCAGCATTGTAAATAGCACTACCTTCTGCACCTTTTGTTCCGATTGCAGAGTTTCCGATAAAATTACCTGTAATGTTATTAATTGTGCCAAAGTCATTATATATAGCGCCACCTTGAGCATCTTCTGCAGTAACTGAATTATTAATAAAATCACCTGTGATTGAGTTAATGCTTCTTCCATCTTTGTTGTAGATGGCACCTCCACCGTAGCCATTTGTATAATTGGCAATAAAATCGCCTATAATAGAAGCATTAGTACCATCATTATAAATAGCACCACCTGCGTATTCACTTGAATTGTGAATAAAATTAGCGACTATATTTTTATTTTCAAAAGAAGTTATCTTCATCGCTCCACCAGCGTTACTGGTGCTTAAATCTTTAAAAGTACCAGTTAATTCTTCTTCTGAAGTGTTAGTGTAAACAGATACCCTGTTAGGTTTTACATTAGCTTCATCATAATTTACAGTAATAGTTTGTGTTTTGTTATTTGGTAAAGAAATATCGGCAGTGATAGAGGCTTCACCACTGCCGTAAGTAGTTTTTACCAAATTTAGTTCATTATAAGTTTTGTTTAATGTGTTTGTTTCTTTGTCATAATTGTATATAGTAATTGATGTTCCTGTTGCATTCTCAACAGGAGTTAATATATATGCTTTTTCAGCTTCTGCGTTAGCTATTGCTGGGAATACAAAAGCAGATACTGCAGCCGCAGCACATAATAAATTTTTAATTTTCATATATTTCAAGCCTCGTGTAAAATACTACCTATGTGATTTTTATCGGCATTGGCTTGAAAAAACTTTAGTGTTTTATATGAAAATTTATACAAAAGTTTACAAAAAAAGGACTGATGAAAACCAGTCCCTTTTTGATTATTTGTATTTTAACTATGGAGCTAAAATTGTAATAACGTTTCTTCCGTCCATAGAAGGTTTTTTCTCGATTGTCATTTTTTCTTCTGCAAGGTCAGTTAAAAATCTATTAGCTAAATCATAAGCCAAATGGTTATGTTGCATTTCTCTTCCACGAAGCATTACAACGATTTTTACTTTGTTGCCACTTGCTAAGAATTTTTTAATTGCATTGATTTTAACATTATAATCGTGAACATCTATTTTATATCTAACTTTAATTTCTTTAATGTCAACTGTGTGCTGTTTCTTTTTTGCTTCTTTTGCACGTTTTTCTGTTTCATATTTATATTTGCCATAATCTAAAATCTTAGCAACAGGAGGTTCTTGATTTGGTGATACTAATATCAAATCCAACCCTTTATCTTCCGCCATTAATAAAGCTTTTGAAGTTGCTATTACGCCGTGATTATTGCCCTCGTCATCTATTAATCTAACTTCTTTTGCTCTAATATTTCTATTTAAAATATCATTGGGCTGGTTCATATCTTTACTAATGGTTGTATCCTCCTATTTTTCTAACGAGTTTATTGTATCAAATATGCTTAAACTTTGCAAATACAAGTTTATACGTAAATTAATACCACAATTTATTACTTTATTAACGCAAAAAAAGAGAGCAATCTATTTGCTCTCTTTTTTATTAAATTTTTTATTATGCATAAAAATTATTATAAAAATCAGATCTTTCTTTGTGAATAGTTTTATAACCATCTGATTCTGTATCAAGCATTGGATATGTTTGATAGTTAACATAATCTAATTTGCCATCGATTGAAGAAGCAACATCACCTGTTTTTGCATAATTATCTAAGTCTAAATCTGAGCTATATAATACAGAGGCAAATTCACCGGCATTGATTTTTGAACCATCACCATCAAAGTTGAATGTGTTGAATTGTTCTTGAAGAAGATCGTATTGATCAGATTTTGTTTGTAAATCTTGATTTTTGATGCCAAATAAGCTTAAAAATGTATTAGTAACTTTTGCCATAACTAAGCTATTGTAACTATCTTTGCCATTTGTTGCCATATTGATAAATTCAGATTGGTTCCATTGGCCATCTTTATCTTGGTCGTATTTATTTACATATTCTTGTGAAAATTCTTTTAAATCTGATGAATATGTAGAAGCATTGAAATCAAACATTTTAAAATCATCTACTTTTTCACCTTTTATGTTTTTATCATAATTTTCTTCTGAATTTGTCCATTCATCAAAATTATCAGCTCTTGTTGTTGAAGAAAAAGAATCACCTTTATTTTGTTCTTTAAATTTTGCCATTGCAGAAGCTGGTAAAACAATTTGAGTGTTTGCATAAATTAAATTTGGATCTTTGATATCATTAGCTTTTGCAATTTGATTAATAGTGTCTTGAATTTCTTTGTTAGAAGCACAATTGTAATTTTCTTTTACGATGTTCCATAGACAGTCGCCACTTTTAATTTGATAATCCATTTTCGTATCCTCTTTTACATTCATTCATTGTTACTCTTATATAAAAAATTTTAAAAAATGAAAATTGCTTGAAAAATTAAAATAAAATTTAATCAAATTTGAAAAATCCCTTTAAATCAAGTATATACACAGTATATATTATCTTAATAAAACTTAACATTTAAACAAATAAAAAGAGGACATTTTTTGTCCTCTTTTATTAATATTGTATTTTTTTATTGTTCTTCTTTATAAAATGCGTTATAGAAATCAGCTCTTTCCCTTTGGATAGTATTATATCCATCTGAACCTTTTTCAAACATTGGGAATGTTTGATAATTAATATAATCTAATTTTCCATCAACTGATGATGCAATATCACCTGTAGCTGCATAATTTTCTAAATCTAAATCTGAACTATATAATACAGAAGCTACTTCACCTGCATTAATACTTTCTGCATTTGAATCAAAATTAAATGTTTCAAATTGTTTTTTCATTTCCTTATGTAAATCACTTTGTTGTTTTAGAGTTGCTGTATCAATACCTTCTATATCTGGAGTTGTAGCTAATAATAATTCATCAGCGTCTAAAACTTGTTTTTTATTTTCTGGTTCTTTTTGAGTGTTAATTCCTTCAAAGGCATTTTTCAATTGGAAAAATTTCTTAATTCCAAAACCTTTGAAACTAAAGAAATTTTGGCTATCTAAAAATTCGAAAAAGTTTAAGCCTTTATCGCCATCTTTATCAAATTTGCCAATTACGTTTTCTTCATAAGCATCTTTATGTAAACTATATAATTGATCTGCAACTGATAATAAATTACCATTTTCTTTGCCTTCTGTTGCCATATCAACAAATTCTGAGTAATTCCAATTTTTGTCTTGGTCAGCATCATATTTGTTTATATATTCTTGTGAAAAACCTTTTATATCAGAAGAATAAGTAGAAGCATTAAAATTAAACATTTCAAAATCTTCAACTTTTTCTCCGTTTTGATTTTTTGCATAATTTTCTGATGAATTTGTCCATTCATTAAATTTATCAATTTTTGAATAATTGTTGTTTGAAACTCCAAAACTCATTTATATCCCCTATACAATGTTCTCTCTTATTACTTTAAAAAATTTTTATGAGTAGAAATTGCTTTTTTGAAAAAAATAATGAAGGGGAAATAGTTGAAAAATAAAAGAAAGAAACGATATTTTACAAAAGTTAATATTTTTATTTTATATAAAACCTTTTTGCTTGATTTTCAAATATGTTTTATATAAACTTATTTCATAACCGTAGACAGCAGGGGGAACCCAAGAGGTCAGGGAAGGGCGAAAGGTAATAATAGCCTAAGCTTTGATAGAATAAACTCAAAGTTAAGAACATGACTTCAGGTGGCGAAAACATAGTTGAGTACCCAATCATTATTGAAATAAAATTCAATAGTCCCAGGTTCCTTAAAAAGTACCCCGCCGAGGAAGACAAATAAGTATAAGTCAATTATTAGGATTGGTTTTTATAAAATTGTTGGAGAATTTACGGTTAAAGACGTAAATTTTTTTATGTCATGGATTTAGTTAGGGCTTGTCGCTATTAAGCGACACCCCCAAGTAAACCCACCAAAATAGGTCGATACAAAAAAGGAGCAAAAAATGTCAACAAAAGCCTTTAAACAAGATAAAATCGAAGCAATGAAAGAGAATTTCTCTAAGGCTAAAGTTGCAGTTGTTACTGAATATATAGGTATGAGCGTAGAAGAAATTACAAAATTACGCCGTGCTCTTCAAAAAGAAGATTCTGATTATATGGTAACAAAAAACACTTTAGCAAAAGTTGCTGCAAAAGGAACTCAGTTTGAAGTTCTTGAAGAAGTTTTAAAAGGACCTGTTGCTATTGCGTTTGGTTTTAAAGATGAAGTTGCACCTGCAAAAGTTCTTAAAAAATTCATTAAAGAAGCTAAAAAAGGACAAGTTATTGCAGCAGCTTTAGATGGTAAATTATTAGATGCAAAAGAAACAGCTGTTCTTGCAGATCTTCCATCAAAAGAAGAACTTTATGCAAAAATGCTTGGCTGCATAAACTCACCTGCTACAGGTATTGCTGGTGCTGTAAACGCAGTTATGAGCAGTTTAGTAAGAGCTATGGATCAAGTTGCAAAACAAAAATCTGCATAGCGGATTTTCTGTAGGCTGAAGCGAAGCGTAACGCCGAAGTAGCAAAAACAAAGTGAATGACAGCGAAGCGAAATGAACACTTGTTTTTGTGGAAGAAAATCAAAGAAGCGAAATTCAAAGGAATTTCAAGACGCG
>JAZSQW010000104.1:0-3881 GCA_045538205.1 Candidatus Avigastranaerophilus sp.
TTTTCTATTTTCTTCATCTAAATCACAAACAGTGTGAAGAGCGTTCAAATTATAGAAATTACGAACTACATTTCTTCCCCATAAACCACAGCCTATAACTGCAACATTGTGTTTCCTCATATCCTATACTCCAAAATATCCTAATAATATATATTTTATTGTAAAAAATAAGAAAAGAAAAAGCAAATTAAATATTTATAAAGATTTTTAATCAACAATTTTTATTCTGCCATCTGCATGAACTTCAAATGGCTGAGGCAACGTTTTAATATGATTAATAGTAACTAAATCTTTATCAAATTCATATCTTTCAATAACTTGAGATGGATCACGTTTCAACATTTCACATTTATCTCCACCATTGAATAAGAATTCATCATATACAGCAGTAAATTCTCTATTTGGATTTGGATTATTTACATCTATATGTTGTCTTGAACCTGTTTTATCAATGAATGTAACATCTAAAACTTCACCTTGTTTATTCATTGTATATTCAAGACCAGAAACTTGTAATATACCAGGTTTATGATTTTCATTAGTGAGAGTTTTTGCACAATGCTTAATTGCATCAACCAAATCTTTCTCACTTAATTTAACTTTTACTAATTTATTTTCAAATGGAAAAATACTTGAAATATCACGTTCTGTAACAACTCCTGTGTCAACACTTCCTCTAAAATTAGCAGAATTTACTAACGCAATATCTGCACCAAGAGAATTTTTCATTGAATCGGCAACAAAATCAGCCCAAGGATTTTCTTCTATAATATTTCCAGGAAGTTTATCTACATGTTTTAAAACACCGATTTTAGGAGACTTTCCTAAAATAGAATCAACTGTCTTAGACATAATCAAATTAGGTGAATAAAGATTTGTATCATGAACATTATTTTGAATAGAAGTAATATGCCCATTTTCATTAAATTCTAAATTCAATACACCAAAATTATTTCCATCACGTCCTGCTTGAGTTATAACAACAGGTTCACCTGTAGGAGAATAAAACAAGTTTTCACCTTGTTTTACACCTTTTATCAACTCATGCGAATGACCACCTAAAATAACATCAATTCCAGAAACAGACTGCGCTATCTTTTTCTCAAACTTATTTCCTGTATGAGAAAGAAGTATAATTTTATTTAAACCTTGTTCTTTTAATTTATTAACTTCTTCTTGTAATTCTTTTATAGTTTGTTCTTCATCATCAACTGAAATACCATCGAGAAGTCTTGACTTATCTTTTATTCTTGTTTCCAAATCAGGTGGCTGAATACCAATCACACCGTATTTTTCACCATTTTCACCCTGAACAATTGTTGAACGAGAAACATTTTGTGCAAGTGTACAAGGATGATTTGGGAAATTCAAGTTCATACCTAATAATTTTGTCTTAGAATTTCTCAATAAATCACCACATTTTGTAGCAGTTATATCGAACTCGTGATTTCCTAACGCTTCAGCATCTATATTTGCCATATTTAAAAAAGTAGATGCAACTGTATTTCTTTTTAAATCCTCTCCAATAAAAGTATCACCAGAACTAAACTTTAAAACATCTGCCCCTCTTTGTTTTCCTAATATTTCTGTGTGTTTAGCAGCAGAATATAGTCTCTGCATTTTGGGTATTTGACCGTGTAAATCATTCATATAAAAAATTGATGTTTTTGTTGATTTAGATGACTTTTGACCTTGATGAACAGGGACTTGAGTTTGACCTTTATAAGAAATAACGTTATTAATATTCATATTTTTACCATCTATCTATACACATGCTACAAAAACTAAGAATTTATTTTTTGCCGATAAAAAAATAAAATGTAATGTTTATTTACATTACATTTATATTTTTACATCTTCTATTGTTGTTATTTTTTTATTCGAATATTCACCTTCTACTATAAAAACTGAAATTCCTTCATTCTCACACAAAAGGGAATCATCAGTATAATTATGCCCCTTGTACTTCTCATGTAAATTCGTAATGAGCTTATAGTCGAAAGCTTGTGGGGTTTGTGCATTCCACAACTCAGATCGATTAGGAGTTGTTTTTATACACATGTTTTCATCAACTACTTTGATAGTATCAACTGTTTTTACCGCAACTATACAAGCTTTATTTTGTTTAACTTGTTTAATTGTCTTTAAAATAACTTCTTCTGAAATAAAAGGCCTTGCGCCATCATGAATTAAGACATAATCAGCATCAGAACAAGCTTTTAAAGCATTATAAACAGATTCTTGTCTATTTTCACCACCTAAAACAATTTTTATTTTAGGAAAAGACGAAAAAAGATTAGATAATTCATCATATATAGCAACACTTGAGCTAATAATAATTTCGTCAATTTCGGTAATATTTAAAAACTTATCGACTGTGTGCTGAATTACAAATTTATCACCAATTTGAAATAACAATTTATTATTTCCTTCAAATCTTGATGAACTTCCACCTGCTGTAATTATTGCACTAATCATAATTTATCCCTTGAAATGATTATACGATTTTTTTTCAAAAATGTCTTTTGTGATTTTTTTATTAAAATCTTTAGATTTAATATAAACCACAGGATTTTTTGATTTATTTAAGACTTTACCAATTAATTTAAAATCAGATTTATCTAATAGATTATAAATTTCTTCAGGAACAGTAAAAATCAATTCAAAATCTTCTCCGCCCCATAAAACAAATTCTTTATAATCAAGATTATTTATTTTACAAAAACCCAAAACTTTATTTGATACATTTACTTCATCAAAATTTAATTGAATACTTCTTGCGCTCGCCTGAGATAACTTATACAAAGCATCAATCAAACCATCAGAAGTATCAATTCCAGCAATATTTGATTTAATAACCTTAGCAAGTTTTTTTGCTTTCTTAACTTTAGCAACAGGGTTTAAATGTGCTTGAATTAATTCGTCATCAGCATATAAAAAATTCATTAAAGCATATAAACCACACGAACTTGAACCATACTTACCTGTAGAAACAATATAGTCACCTTTATTTGCAAAAGAACGAGATGTTATAAACTTAGAAGTTTTCTTTCCTATTGCACAAACAGAAAGAACAATTTTTTCGCTACTTGTGATATCTCCACCTATAACACACACTTTATTTTCACTACAAACTTCATTAATGCCTTTATACAATTCTAAAACGAATTCTTCATCAACTTCTGTTGGTAAAGACATTGATACAGTAACATATTTTGGTGTTGCTAAGGCAGATGCTAAATCACTTAAATTAACACTAATTAACTTCCTTCCTAATAAATAAGGTGTTGTTGTATCCATAGAGAAATGAACATTCTCAACTAAAGTATCATGAGTAACAAAAATACCCAATTCTTTAAGATAAGCACAATCATCACCTAAAAAAGTATTATCTTTTAATTGTTCAGCTATAATTTTTAAAAAATTTAGTTCTTTCATACAAAAATTTTACAATAAAGACGCAAATAATTTAATTATGTTACAGATATTTTATAACTGCTTTTAAAAAGTTGTTTAGGCATGTAAAATAATTAAGAACATTAGTAACAAACAACAGAGGCATTAATGATAGAGTTAAACTATCGTAACGTACAATCAAATATTGTTGGCGAAGAAAATGGTATAAATATTGAAGAAGAATTCAATAGATACCAAGATAAAATTCGCAATATCATATTAGATTTAAATTCAAAAAAAGATAAAGCAGGAGAAAACTTGCAATGGATGAATTTAGGCTATAACGAAGAAACTATTTGGTACGTAAAAGAATATGCCGCAATGGTAGAAAATCGTTTTGACGATGTTTTAATTTTAGGTTTAGGTGGTTCTGCATTAGGTGGAAAAGCTGCTTGTGAAGCTTTATTACCACCTTATTGGAACTT
>JAZSQW010000178.1:0-6167 GCA_045538205.1 Candidatus Avigastranaerophilus sp.
AACTTGCAAAAAATCAAAGATTAAAAAGTGACTTAGAAAATTTCAACTCTGATGAAATTTTAGAATCCATTGCAAGAAATAATCTAAAGATGGCAGGCAAAGACGAAATTTTAATTATCATAAATAAAGAAGAAGAAAAAAAAGTTGAAGAAGAAAAGAAATCGACATTTTTCAACAATAAAAAACCAAAAGAAAAGAAATAAACGAAACCCACCTACTTGGTGGGTTAAACTTTATTTAACGGCAACTAATCTAAGATTAACACCGATATCAGAATTTACTTCACGTACACTTGCCAAAGCCATCGAACGACGTTTTTTCGCGCCTTTCAAAAAGAACTCAACACCATCAGATACATTTGTTAACGGGATAATATATTGCTTTTTCATGAATAATTCCTTAATCTCTATACTTTTGATATCGGACTATTTTGAAAAAACTTTAACTATGCAGTAGATAATTTACAATTTGTAATATTAAAGAAAAATAAAAATTGTGACATGTACTCTTATTTGTTCTATAATCAAAACAAATAGACACAAAGAGGCGAATATGAAAGAAAAATTAGAACAAATTTTTAATTGCGCTACAGAAGAAATTAATAACGCAAAAACAATCCAAGATTTAGAAGATGTTAAATTAAAATATTTAAGCAGAAAAGGCGAACTTAATTCTATAAAAAAGAACTTAAAAGATTTATCAGATGAAGATAAAAGAATTGTTGGCGCATATGCAAATACAGTGTCTAACCAATTAGAAGAAAAAATCTCTACAAAAAATGAAGAATTATATAAAAAAGAATTAAATGAGAAACTACAAAAGGAAAGAATTGATATTACACTACCTTCTGATTTCCGCCCAGTTGGAAAAATTCACCCATTAACACAAACAGTTAATGAAATTGTTGAAATTTTCCAAGGCTTAGGTTTCTCAGTAATGCCATCAGAAGATAGCCCTGAAGTTGAAACAGAATATATAAACTTCGACATGTTAAATTTCCCAGAAAACCATCCTGCAAAAGATATGCAAGATACTTTCTACACAAAAGTTGCACCAAACGTTATCTTAAGAAGCCAAACTTCAGGTGCTCAAATCAGACAAATGCTACATCAAGCACCACCTGTTAGAGTTATTTCTCCGGGTAGAGTATATAGATGTGAATCAGTAAGTGCAAGAAAAAACAATTTATTCCACCAAATCGAAGGATTGTTAGTTGATAAAGATATCACATTTGCTGATTTAAAAGGTATTTTAAACGAATTTGTAAGAATTTATTTTGGCGCTTCTCGTCCAACAAGATTCAGAGCAAGCTACTTCCCATTTACAGAACCAAGTGCAGAAGTAGATGTTCAATGTATCATGTGTGGCGGTGCAGGTTGTAGAACTTGTTCTGGAACAGGCTGGCTTGAAGTTTTAGGCGCTGGAATGGTTCATGCAAATGTTTTAAGAAATGTAGGTATAGATCCTGAAGTATATTCTGGTTTTGCTTTCGGCATGGGTGTTGAAAGACTTACAATGCTAAAATATGCTATCAACGATATAAGACTATTTTTCAATAATGACACAAGATTTTTAAATCAATTTTAAACTATGCTATCAAAAAGAATAATACCTTGTTTAGATGTAAAAGACGGACAGACTGTAAAAGGTGTAAATTTTGAAAATTTACGCTATGCAGGCGACCCTGTTGAGCTTGCAAAAAAATATTCTAATGAAGGCGCAGATGAATTAGTATTTTTAGATATTACAGCAACAAACGAAGGTAGAAAAACAACCGTAGAAATGGTTAAAAAGGTTGCAGAACAAGTTTTTATTCCTTTTACTGTTGGTGGCGGAATAAAGTCACTTGATGATATGAAAATCTTATTAAAAGCAGGTGCAGATAAAATTGCAATCAATTCTGCAGCAGTTAAAAATCCTGATTTAATAAACGAAGCATCAACTTACTTTGGTTCACAATGTGTTGTAGTTGCAATTGATGCTAAAAAAATTGATGATGAATTTTATGTTCATATTAATGCAGGAAAGAAAAACACAGGAATAAAACTACTTGATTGGGCAAAAGATGTTGAAAAAAGAGGTGCAGGCGAAATATTATTAACATCTATGGACGCAGATGGCACTCAAAATGGTTTCGACCTTGCAATGACAAAATTGGTATCAACTGCTGTTAAAATACCTGTTATAGCTTCTGGTGGCGCTGGTGCAGATGCCAACCATTTTGTAGATATTTTTAAAAATGGATACGCTGATGCAGCCTTAGCTGCTTCTATTTTCCACTTTGGTACTTTACCAATACCCGAATTAAAAAAACAATTAAAAACAAACGATATAGAAGTGAGAATATAATGGAGAACACTGTACTTTTTGATCCAGGAATTGGAGAATTAGTTATTGATTTTAACGAATATATTAATGATGTATATTCAAAATTAAACACACTAAAAACACAACATCAAAAAAGAGCAAACTTTAAATTATATTTTCCAAAGATTAAAAATGCGATAGAAAATAATATTGCATTTTATATAGGTTGCCTAACCTGGGCATACATAATCAAAAAAGATAATGTAGAAAAAGAAATTTTAGGTAATGTCTTTTTAAATATACCAGATGAAATGCTTAAAGATTATGATTATTTAATGCAAATAAACTTTTTAAAAGATTATTTAAAAGCTTTAACAAGAGACTATTCTTTTTATACAGGGCAAAAATTTAACGTTCCTGAACTTTGGGAAAGTATTTTAAACTTATACAGCGAATTTTTAAGTATTAACAATGGTTTTATAAAAACAAAAACGACAAAAGACCTGTTATTACCAGAATTAGTAGCAAATTACAAATTTGAAGAAGACATTGAAAATTTAATGCAAAAAGTAATTTCAGAAAAAAATCTTAAGTTGTTAATAGATAATATTAAATTTCCCCTAAAAGCTTGATATACAACTTTTTTTGCTATATCCTATACATGTAGAGTGATATGTGTTAGTTATGGAAGAAAAAGATAAAATACCTTTTGAAAAAATAGCTAAAGATTGCGAAATAATTGACCCAACAAACGTAAAAGAGTCAATAACAAAGCTTGGCAATTTAAATGCTGAATATCCTAATGAACACTTGATTTTGATTTACAATTATATTTTTGAACATTCTAATAATGTTGAAATTATAAACTATGCTCTACAAAGAATAGATAAGTTCAAATCAAAAGAGAGCCGAGGCTTACTTATTGATTCTTTAATCATGAAAGGAAAACTTTCACAAAGAATAAGTGATTTAGACGCACTTACAAGAATACGAGTTAATATAACAAAGGCTTTAGCTAATACAAAAGATTCTCAAGCAGTTTATCCACTTTTATATTGTTTAAATAGCAAAGATGAAAACTACAAAGTTAAACTTTCATGTGCAGATGCTTTAGGAAAAATCGGTGATAAATATGCCGTTCTTCCACTAATGAATGTTATAGAAGATGAATCAGAATCTTCAGTTTACGTTAAAGAATCAGCAGTATCTGCATTAGGAATGATTGGTGATGAAAAAGCAGTAGATTCTTTAATTACTATTTTAGAAACAAAAAAAGGATTTATAGATAAATTTACCTTCTTAAAAGAAAGAGCTTTAGAAGCTTTAAACAAATTAAATTTCAAAGGCGATAGGGTATTTAACGCACTAATAAAATCACTTAGAGACGAATCTCCTCAAGTTAGAATAAATGCTATAGAAGTACTAATGAACTCTGAGGATGATAGAGCAATTGATTTAATAAAAGGAATGCTTGACGATAACAACCAAGAAGTTGTAAAAAATGCTGTAATTGCATTATATAACATATTGGGGAATGACATTTTGACAGAAATCATAGACACTCCTAAATACTCACAAGTTGCAAGAGAAGAAGCAATAAACTTAGAAAATGATTTAGCAGAAGAAGAAAACGAAGAAGAAAGCAATTATGATGACTAAATCAATAATATTACTATCAAGTGGCTTAGACTCTGTTGTAAGCCTTGCACTTTTTAAAGAAAAATATAATATTACTACTGCAATTACTTTTAATTACGGACAAAAAGCTGCTAATAAAGAAATAAATAAATCAAAGAAATTAGCAGATTTTTATAACTTAAAACACATTGTTATTGATTTACCTTGGCTTAACGAATTTTCTCAATCAACATTAAACAAGAATAAAGATATTCCCACAGCCGTAACAATAGAAGATGTAAAAAAAGAATCAAAATCGCTAATTGTACCAAATAGAAACGCTCTTTTTATCAATGTTGCTGCAAGCATCGCTGAAGCAGATAACTTTAAATACATAATTATTGGGGCGAATGAAGAAGAAAGTCATAATTTTAAAGACAATTCAAAGCAATTTATTGAAGCAATAAACTTATCACTAAAAAACTCTACAGAAAATGAAATTCAAGTTCTTGCACCTTTAATTGATTTTGATAAAGGTAAAATTGTTGAAGAAGGTATAAAAAATAATGTGCCATTTAATTTAATGCATAGTTGTTATAAAAATGAAGAAAAACATTGTGGAATATGTGAATCTTGCCTAAGACTCAAACGTGCATTACAATTAAATGATAGGGGAGATGTTATCAGGGATTTATTTTAAATGAAAACATTATTTATAGAAAAAGAAATAAAATATATTGGCTCACAACTCGCACCTCACTGGATTTATAAAAATTTCAACATTATGGGCGATGCTATTGTTGCTTTTATTGGAGAATGTGATGTTAACCTTAATCACTTAGTAGATTTAGAAGACGTAATAAACAACGAACCAATTTACAGCAAATGTATGCTTAACATTATTGAAGAAAACTTCAGTGCTACGTTAACAGAAATGGTATACAAACAACGATTATTAGTTACTATAACCAAAGAGCTAATAGAAAAAAAATACCCACAAGTTAAAATAAGAAGAAGCGGTGATGACTTATTTGTTAATGATAAAAAATTATCGGTATCTATAGCAACAAAATCAATAACATCATCACTAATTCACTTTGGACTAAATATTGATGCAATAGGCGCACCAATTAAAGCAGCAGATTTGACAAAAGATGTTGGCATAAAAGATATAAAAGCATTTGCAATCGAATTATTAAACACATATAAAAATGAAGTTGAAGATATAAATGACGCAACTTGCAAAGTTAGAGGAGTTTTCTAATGACGGAAAAAGAACCACAAAAATCAGTCGCAAAACTTAAAAGAAAAAGGAAAAAAAGAAGTTTACTAAATAGCATTCTTTTGTTTTTGTGCGTATTTTCTATCTGCGTTTTTATATTTTTATCAGGAATCAAATCATATACACCAACTGCTGATGTTACATTAGGAGATGAGACTTCATCAACAGTAAATGAAGACGACTTAAATTTTGAAATAAAATCAGTTGATGAAAGATTAAAATGGATTCAAATGGAAGACGATCTTCCTACTGTTGCAATAAGAGACACAAATAATGATAACGAGCTTGAAAAACATACTTTAAAAACACCAGAAATTAAAGAAAAAGAAAGTGCGAAAGAAGTTGTTCCTCTTCCAAAAGAAGAAAAAAAAGTTGAAAAACAAGAAGAGAAAAAAGCCAAAGCACCAAAACCAACTATAAAAGAAATTGCACAAGAAGAAAGTAACAAGAAAACAACTCAAGCACAAAATGGAGTTATTCCTTTACCAACAAAATCTTCTGACCATACAAAAGTATTTTTAGGCAACTACTACTCATTAGAAGATGCAATGATAATTCAAAAAAGAGTCAATCAAGATTTTCCACAAAGTTCAGCATTTATAAAAGCAAAAAATGACTATTACATGGTTCAATTAGGCTCTTTTTCAGATAAAGAAAAAGCAAATACCTTTATTCAAGAATTAAAAGAAAAAGGATATAATCCTAAAACATTATAAAAAAGACCGGATATCCGGTCTTTTTTGTTGATTAGTGTTTGTAGTTTAGTTTGTGTTTGTAGTTTAGTTTTTTGTCTTTTTATGTTGGGTGGTTTGTTATGGTTTAGTTTATGTCTTACACACCAGCGTATTTTGGAGTTGAATTTTCGATCGCTTTGCCTTCTGCTTCTTGAACTTTTTGTAATTCTTGTTGTGTTGCTGATAGTTTTGTTTCTACATTTGCTTGTTTTTTGTCTATCATATTT
>JAZSQW010000195.1:0-5777 GCA_045538205.1 Candidatus Avigastranaerophilus sp.
CAAATATATCTAGAGTTTGCTGGTGCTAAAACAGCTAACGTTGCTGACAACCTAAAAAACTTACGATATAAATATGCTACAAGATCTGGTACTACAATTTCTATTGCAGACTTATCAGTACCTGCTGATAAAAAAGACTTGTTAGCAGAAGCAGAAAAAGAAATCGAAAAATCTACACACAGATATCTAAAAGGTGATATCACAGAGGTAGAAAGATATACAAAAGTTATCGACACTTGGTCAGAAACAACTTCTAAATTGACTTCTCAAGTAATCGAAAACTTTGACAGATTAAACCCAGTTTATATGATGGCATTCTCCGGTGCGAGAGGTAACGTTTCACAGGTATCACAATTAGTTGGTATGCGTGGTTTGATGGCTGACGCACAAGGTCAAATCATCGACTTACCTATTAAATCAAACTTTAAAGAAGGCTTATCAGTAACTGAATATATTATTTCTTCATACGGTGCACGTAAAGGTCTTGTAGACACAGCGTTAAAAACAGCTGACTCTGGTTACTTAACAAGACGTTTAGTTGACGTTGCTCAAGACGTAATTATTCGTGATCACGATTGTGGAACAACACGTGGTATTTTAATGTCAGATATTTCTGATGGTGAAAAAATTGTTGCTCCATTAGCAGATAGATTATTAGGTAGAACAACTGCTGAAGATATTAAAGATGCTGAAGGCAATGTAGTAGTTGCTGCAGGTACTACAATTGATAGAGATGATATTAAGAAAATTAGACCATTAAATCTTCATCAATTATTAGTACGTTCACCATTAACTTGTGAATTAGAGTATGGTATTTGCCAAAAATGTTATGGTTGGGCAATGACAACTCAAAAATTGGTTGATATTGGTGAAGCAATCGGTATTATCGCAGCTCAATCAATTGGTGAACCTGGTACACAGTTAACAATGAGAACATTCCACACAGGTGGTGTATTCAAAGGTGCTGGTGCTATGAAAGAAATCATCGCTGATGTTGATGGTAAAATTGTTTCTAAAGTTCACACAAGAGACTTAAGAACAAGACACGGTGATAACGTGGCTATTACTGTTCAAGAATCTGATTTAGAAGTTAAAGCAGGTTCTAAAACTAAAAAATATCATATTCCTTCAGGTGCTATCTTATTGTTAAACGAAGGTGCTGAAGTTAAAAAAGGTGATAAAATCGCTTTATATGAACCAGCATCAAGCGGAGACGGTAGCCGTTTAACAGAAAAAGCTACAAGAGATATCACATCTGATTTATCAGGTGAAATCGTATTTGAAGATTTCGTAGCTGATGAAAAGAAAGATAGACAAGGCAACGTATCAAGAACAGCAAACAAAAATGGTATTGTTTGGGTTTTAGGCGGTGACGTTTATAACTTACCTGGTGGTTCAACAATTCTTGTTGAAGATGGTAAAGCTGTTAAAGAAGGTGATAAGTTAGCTGAAATCCACATTGTTTCTGAACACGGTGGTGAAGTTAGACTTGGTTCTGATTTAGTAGTTGAAGATGTTAAATTTGATGGCAAGAAAATTAAGAAGATTGTACAAGGTAAAGAATTAACTATTGTAATCGCTTCTATTTCAGCTGCAAATGCTACATTTGAACAAACTAAAAAAGAACAACTTTGGACAGTTAAAAAGACAGGTGAAAAATATATCGTTAAAGCTCCAATCGATACAGTTGTTGAAAGCGGTATGATTATTGCTGAATTACTTGATGAAGAATATACAGTTCCATCAAGTGGTGAAATTAGATATAACGGTATTGAAGTTGATGAAAATCAAATCATTACAAAACCTGGTGAAGTAATCTTTATTCCTGATGAAATTCACCAAGTTAATAAAGATTCAGCTTTAAAAATGGTTGAATCAGGTACATTTGTTACAGCTGGTACAGAAGTTGTTAAAGACTTATATGCTCACATTGATGGTATTGTTGAAATTAAAGAATTCAACGATATGATTCATGAAGTTGTAATTAGACCTGGTGAAATCTATACATTATCAAATATTGGTGAATTAAAAGTTGAAGAAGGCGAAGTTGTTGCTGCTAAAACTGAAATCGCACCAAAAATTAAAGCTAAAGTTGATTCTATAGTAACTATTTTAGATAACGAAAAAGATACTTTAGATATTGATGATTTAGAAGAAGATTTAGGTGTTGTTGCAATTGACGAAAAGACAATATCTAATCAACCAATTCAAATCTTAGTAAGACCAGTACAAAGATTTAATATTGATACAAAAGATGTTTCTATTAAATTTGATTATACTGATGATGCAATATCTTTAGTACCAGTTACTCAATTACAATATAAAGATGGTGCAAGAGTAAGAAACTTAGATGGTGGCGTATTAACAAGAACAAGTTTAGTTCTTCAAATGGAAGGCTATTTAAGTCACTTAAAAGGTCTTGTTGAGTTAGACGAAAAGAATAACTTAAAGATCGTTGTACTTGAAACTTTAATTGTAAGAAGAGAAGTTGAAGGTTCATCTAAGATGGCAGCTTCTATGCAAACAGAATTACTTGTTGCAGATGGTCAAGTAATTGAACCAAAAACACCAGTAGCAAAAACTCAAGTATTAGCTATTAGTGATGCTGTTGCAAGTATTAAAGATAACAGCAAAGAAGCAAGAAGATTACTTTTAGTTTCAGATAGTTCTGAAGTAAAAGTTCCTGTATCTTCAAAACCAACTGTTAAAAAAGGTCAATTAGTAAAAATGGATACAGTTATTTCTGAAGGTGGAGATGTTTCTACAATTTCAGGTTTAGTTGTTGAAGCTGGAAAGAAAGACATTACATTAAGAGTTGGTAGACCATACTTAATCAGCCCAGGTACAATGTTACAAGTTGCAAGTGGTTCTTTAGTAAACCGTGGTGATATGATTGCTACATTGGTATTCGAAAGACAAAAAACTGGTGACATCGTACAAGGTTTACCTCGTGTAGAAGAATTACTTGAAGCAAGAAAACCAAAAGATTCTGCAGTAGTTGCTGAATACGCAGGTAAAGCAGAAATTGAAATTGAAGACGATGTTCCTCGTTTATACTTAGCTGGTGAAGCTGGAAGACAAGAAGTTAAATTCTCAATTGACTCAAATATCATTGTTGCAAATGGACAAGATATTGCAGTTGGTCAAGCATTAACAGGCGGTCCTTTAAATCCACATGACGTAATCAGATTAAATGGTGTGGAAGCAGCTCAACAATACTTAGTAGACGAAGTACAAAGAGTATATCGTTCTCAAGGTGTAGAAATTGCTGATAAACACGTTGAAGTTATCGTTCGTCAAATGACTAAGAAAGTAAAAGTTCTTGAATCTGGCGATACAAAACTTCTTCCTGGTGAATTCTTAGAACTTAAAGAAGTTCTTCAAGAAAATGAAGCAGTAAAAGCTTTAGGTGGTGTTGAAGCTACTTACGAAGCTGTTCTACTTGGTATTACAAAAGCAAGTTTGAACACTGAATCATTTATTTCAGCAGCTTCATTCCAAGAAACAACAAGAATTCTTACAGAAGCAGCAGTTGATGGTAAGAAAGACTTGTTAAGAGGCTTAAAAGAAAACGTAATCATCGGTAGATTAATACCTGCTGGTACTGGTTTCTATCACTTAACAAATGCTTCTGAAGAAAAAGATAGAGAAGCACAAAGAAGAGCAGCAGAAAAGAACAACGTAAGAAAACCTTCTGCAATTTTAGAAGAAATCGAAGGTATGTTTGGTGCTCCTGAGCTAACCGACTATACTATTGAATAATTTGATAGTTAAATAAAAAATAGTAGTAATTGGTCAATCCAATTACTACTTTTTTTATGGTGAAATATGTATAAATTACTTTGTGTTTTAACTTTTTTTAGTTGTTTTATGTTAACTGCTTGGGCTGATGAGTTAAAAGATATACGTTCCTTTTTTAATTCTTATGTGGCTGCTGCAAATAATTATAGTAAAGATTATTTTAAATTTTATTCTGATAATGCCAAGATTATTAGAATAGTAGAAAAACCTGATGGAACAAAAGAAAGAGTTAATGTTCCATTAAATAGATATAAAAGTGAAGCAAAAAAATCTTTAAAATTAATGCGATTAACTAAATATAAAAATCATTATTTTAATGTTCAGATTGTTCCTTATGGAGATGATTATAAATTATCAGCTTTAAGAATGCCCTCTACAAGCGATTATAGAATACCTGCTTATTTTGTAATAGGCAAAGATAAAAATGGTGATTTTAAAATAAAAGAAGAAGCTATGAATACAAAAGTTCAAAAGTTTTTGAAACAAAAATAAAAGAGGTGAAGAATTTCTTCACCTCTTTTTTATAAACTTCAAATTAAATAATCTCGTTATTTTCACCGATTTGAACAACAGTTGGTTTAAAGTCTTTAGCTTCTTCTTTTGTCATTAGGGCATAAGAACAAATAATAATTTTATCGCCAACTTGCGCTTTTCTTGCTGCAGCGCCATTCAAACAGAAGCATTTGCTTCCTTCTTTGCCTGCAATAAGATATGTTTGAAATCTTTCGCCATTATTGATATTTAAAATATCAACTTTTTGACCTTCTGATAAATTAGCTTTATCCAAAATTTCTTTATCAACAGTAATTGAACCTACGTAGTTTAGGTTTGCGTCTGTTACTGTGGCTCTGTGTATTTTAGCGTATAAAAATTCTAATAGCATATTAAATCTCTCTTACAAGATTATTTTATCAAAAACATATTATTTTGCTGATTCTTTGTTTAGTTTTTTTAAATAATTTTTAATTTCTTGAACTTGTTTTGGTTTAATATATTTGAATTGACCTTTTTTAAGTCCTTGTAAATCAACAGGTCCCATACTTAATCTTTTTAATGAAATTACAGGGTGACCTAAGTATTCAAGCATTTTTCTAATTTGTCTATTCAAACCTTGATGAAGAACAATTTCAAGCACTGTATTTTTGCCTTCAAAATCAATTATTCTTGAAAGAGCGTAAGCAATTTGTCCTTTTTCGATTTCAATACCTTTTTCCATTGTAATTAAATCGTTTATATTTAATTTGCCTTGAGCACAAACTCTATAAACTTTAGGAACGTGAACTGTTGGGTGTGCAAATTGGTTTATCATATCGCCATCATTAGTAAGAATTAATAAGCCTGTTGAATCTTTGTCTAATCGTCCAATTGGTTTTAAATTTTGTACTTCTTCAGGAAGAATATCGTAAATTGTTTTTCTACCTTTTTCGTCAGACATTGTTGTAATATATCCACCAGGTTTATAGTAGCGAATATAGGTTAGTGCTTCAGGTTTTACAATTTTATTATGAACCATTACCCTATCTTTAGTGCTGATTAAATAGCCCATTTCAGTAATTACTTCGCCATTTACCCTAACTTTACCTGCTTCAATATATTCATCAGCTTTTCTTCTTGAGCAAAATCCACAAGAAGCAATATATTTATTTAATCTGATTGTCTTATTATTTTTCATATCTTTATCATACAAGAATACAAATTAAAAAGAAATAGTTTTATACGTTAATTTAGTTAATTAATAAAAAGTTAAGAAACAGTTAATAATTGGCATTGTACGTGTATTTGTAGTACAATATACTAAGATTAGTATAGGTTGGGGATAAACATGACAACACAAACAAGTAATAATTATGATGCTAGTAATATTAGAGTTTTAGAGGGTTTAGAAGCTGTTCGTTTAAGACCAGGTATGTATATTGGTTCAACAAGCCAAAGAGGTTTACATCACTGTGTATATGAAATTGTGGACAACTCAATCG
>JAZSQW010000002.1:0-16935 GCA_045538205.1 Candidatus Avigastranaerophilus sp.
AACTTCTGCTTCTGAACATAACATACGTTTTGTAAGTTGTTGCTTAGGCATTTCTAATGAGAATATAGCAACTGCTTTTTTGCCTTTTAAAGCAACATTTTGTGCTAAGTTAAGCGCAAATGCTGTTTTACCCATTGAAGGACGTGCTGCTAAGATAATCAAGTCTGATTTTTGTAAACCTGATGTTAAAGCATTTAAATCATAAAAACCTGTTGTAACACCAACTAATTCATCTTTGTTATTGAAACGTTGTTCAATTTGTTCGTAGCTTTCTACAACTAAATCTTGAATAGCAACTAAGTCAGAAGTATCTTTTTGAGAGGCGATATTAAAGATTAACTTCTGTGCATTATCTAAAACGTTATCTGTGTCTTCTGATTCGTAAGACATTGAAACGATTTCAGAACCAGCATTAATTAATGCTCTTTTTATTTCTTTTTCTTGAACTATTTTTGCATAATATTCAATGTTAGTTGTAGTAACAACGTTAATAGCCAAATCGTTAATATAAGCTCTGCCACCTGCTAATTCTAATTCTTCTCTATTTCTTAAGTATTCAGAAATGGTAACAATATCAATAGGTTCATTTTTTCTGAACATATTCAACATTGCTTCATAGATTATTTTGTGCGCAGGTTTATAGAAGCTTTCAGGTTTTAAAAATTCAACTACACGTCCTAATGCAGCTGGATTTTCAAGAATTGCACCTAAAACAGCTTCTTCTGCCTCAATACTTTGAGGAAGTAGTCTTAATTTATCACTATTAGCGCTTGGTATTACGTTATTTGCCACTTTTACCTACTTAGTTGTTAACAAGTTCTTCTTGATTAGCAAGTTGAGAAATTTTTTCTTTTTGAATTGCTAAGCTTTCTTGGTTGCTTCTGATAATTTTGTGAATTTGATCGATATCACGTTCAAGTTTAGATAAAATATCTTCAGCGTATGCTTGAGCGCCTTCTCTTGTTCTTACTGCGTCTTGGAAAGCATTCTTTTTAAGAACAGCAACTTCTTCAGTAGCTTTATTTCTCATTTCATCACAGTTTTCTTTAACTTGTTCTTGAATTTTTGTAGCTTTTTCTCTAACTGCTCTGATTAATTCAGATTCACTTAAGATATTTGAAGCAGTAGTTTGAGCTTCAGATATAATTCTATCTGCTCTGCTTTGTGCTTCCATATAAATATCATCACGTCTTTTTAAAATCATTTCTGCAGTTTTGATTTCTTCAGGTAAAATTGCTTTAATTTTGCCTAAAATATCTTGGATTTCATCTGTGTTAACAAACAAACAGTAACTTCCTACACGTACTTTGTTGTTTAACATTTCATCTGCTTCATCAATTAAATGACTAACTCTTAGCTCTGCCATTTTTGTTCACCTCTCTATGTAATTTTCTTTTAAATATTTTGCTATTGGTTCGGGTACAAATTTAGTTATATCACCTTTCATATAAGTTATTTCTTTTACTGTTCCTGAAGAAATAAAGTTATATTCTGGTTTAGTAATTAAGAAAACGGTATGAATATCTTCACTTAAAGCACCGTTTGCTTGTGATAGTTGCATTTCGTATTCAAAATCTGATACGGCTCTTAAACCTCTTATCAATACATTAGCATGTTTTTCTTTTGCGTAGTTTATTGTAAGACCTTCGTAGCTATCTACTTCAACATTTGGAATATCTTTTACAACTTCTTTTATTAGTTGAATTCTATCTTCTATTGGTAAAAAGCCTTTTTTGTTTATATTTACTGATACTGCAATTATTACTTTATCAAATATATCAGCAGCTCTTTTTAAAACGTCTAAATGTCCTTTTGTTATTGGGTCAAAGCTCCCTGGATATATGGCTGTTTTCAAATTTTTTTACCTTTAAAAAATAGTCTACAATATTAATTATATTGCAAGCATGGGTTTTCGATAATCAGCATGGCTCAATTGTTTCTGATTGTTTACAAAGTTGCCCAATTGCTTTATAAATTAGCCTTATTCTTGAATCTTATTTGGGTCATATTTTTCAAATTTTTCATCAAAATACATATGGATACAGTTTTTACCATTGTTTTTAGACATATATAATGCTTTATCTGCCCAATCTATTAAATCTTTAATATTTTTTGATGAATTTGGATATTCGGCAATACCAATACTTACGCTTGGAGAAATTATTTTATCCCCTGCTTGAACTTTAATTTCTTGGATTCTTTGACGTAATCTTTCTGCAATAATTGCTGCATTATAGATAGCTGTTTCTGGAAGAATAATAGTAAATTCTTCACCACCATATCTTGCAGCTACGTCAACGTGTCTAATTGTTTTTTGAATAGCAGCAGCTATTTCTTTAATTACCATATCGCCAACTAAGTGACCATATTGGTCGTTAACTGATTTAAAGTTATCAATATCTAACATTAATAGTGATAATACGTGACGATATCTTTCCACACGTTTCATTTCTGATTCTAATAAGAAATAGAAATGTCTGTGGATATACAATTTTGTTAATCCGTCTTTTGTTGCCAATTCGTACAACTGAGCATTATCAACGGCAATAGCAGCTTGGTTTGCTAATGCTTCAATAAATTCTAAATCTTTTTTATTAAATAATTTTCCATTCTTTTTATTTGTGATGTTTATAATACCAATGCATTCGCCTTTTGCGATTAGTGGAACACAAATTAAAGAAGAAACATTGTTATCGCTTGAAATTTGGTTAAATCTTGGGTCGTTACCACCTAAGTTTGTAATTATAGATTTTTTTTCAGTAAATACTTTGCCTGCAATACCACTATTTGGTGACATTTTTTGGCATTCTACTATACCATTATTGATGTCATCTTCGTGTTTTTTATCTTTAAGACCGTATACTACTTTTACTTGCAAAGTATTATCAGAGCCGTCATATAACATTAATGAGCCTTTTTCTGCATTAACGGCTTCTAATGCTTTGTCTAAGATAACACTGATTAAACGTTTTAAGTCATCAATAAAGTTAACTGCTTGAGATATGTTATAAAGAATTGATAAATTATTGATGGTTTTGTTTAATTCAGCAATTCTATCTTCTTGTTCTTTATTCTTTAAAAACTTTGCTAATACTGGTTCTATGCAACCAAAAATTTGGTTTAAATATTTAAAATCTTCTTCTGTGTATTCTGTATCATTTTCTTTTTTGCTTATAGAACAAATACAAAATGGAGCTTCGTCATTATAGAATACTTTTATATATTCAGAATTAAGCTCGTTTAATTTGTATGTATTCCAAAATGCTTTATAAATAATTTTTCCATCAGCAGATGTTACTTTAATTAATTCATCATTTCTTGTTTGTAAGAATGGCGCATTATCACCATTAAATTCAAATTCCATATCTCCAAAAGAAATAATATTTTTTGTTTGGAAAATATTGTTTGTGTTTAAAAAGAATCTTACTGTTTTTAATTCTAATGAGCTTTTAATTAAAACAGCAATTTTAGATAATAATTCTTCGATGCTTCTTGATTGGTTTGCAACCATATTTATATCGAATAAATTATGTAATTCTAAGAAATCTTTTTGTAAATTATATACTTTTTTGGATAAATCGTTTGTCATACTTATTATTATATACCATTTTCTTTAAAATTAAACTTTTTTTGATTTTTTATTTTCTATAATGGCACATAATGCTGATGTTCCAATTAAAACAGGGGCAAAATATGTAAGTATATTTTTCTTTAATAATTTAGGAATTTCTATTTGAGTTTTTCCGTGTTCCAAAATAGTAAAGATACTTGTAAATGCTAATAACATTGGAGATGCTTCTTTTGCATTTTTAATAAAAGAATCTTTATAAGGTTTAAATTTTGCATTTTTTTCTTGAGGTTTTATATTGCCTGTGTAAGTTTTTTTAAATACAGGGTTATAATTATTTTTTGAAATGCTGTTAATCAATATTTAGGCTCCCGTTTTTGCGTTAACCATTATATCATTTTTTAGTTTTTTAACATTAGTTATTTTTAAATTGTTACATTCAGAAATTGTGTTTCTTTCAAACCCTTCAATAAAGCTTATTCCGGTTTTGTCACCTAAAATTTTTGGTGCAATAAATAGTATTAATTCATCTATTAAATTTTCTTGCAAAAAGGCTTTGTTTAATGTACCACCAGCTTCAAGCAGAATACTTTTTATACCTTTTTCATAAAGAAGATTAATAGCATTATTTAAATCAATATGATTATTTTTTAATTTACAAGTTAAAATTTCAACATTTTTAGGATATTTTTTGTTATCTTTTTTTGTTGTTAAAAGATAAACTTTTGCTCCATCATTATTATAAACTTTGCTATTTGGTGCAGTTGAAAGGTTTGTATCTAAGATAACTCTTGTTAATTTTTTTCCATTTTTTGTTCTACAAGTTAATGATGGATTATCTATAATAACTGTTTGGCTACTTGTTAAAATAGCATCGTGGCAATTTCTTATTTTTTGCACTTCACAGCGAGATTTTTCGTCTGTAATCCATTTTGAATTACCTGTTTTTGTTGCAATTTTCCCATCAAAAGTTATTGCAGCTTTCATTGTTATATAAGGTTTTTCTTCTAAAATATTTTTAATGAAAAATTTGTTTAATTCTTCGCATTCTTCTTTTAAAACATCAACAATAACTTCAATGTTAGCTTCTTTTAATTTTTTTATTCCATTGCCAGCAACAATTGGGTTTGGATCTATACTCCCAATAATTACTTTTTTAATACCTTTTTCAATAATTAAATCGGCACAAGGTGGTGTTTTTCCGTAATGTGAGCAAGGCTCTAAATTAACAATTAAATTTTTGCCCTTTAAATCTTCTTTTGTTGATAAAATAGCGTTTCTTTCTGCGTGATATTCACCATATTTTTGGTGAGCCCCCATTGAAATTATATTGAAATTGTCATCAAAAATTATTGCGCCAACTAAAGGATTAGGCGAAGTTTTTCCTGCATATTTTTTTGCAAGAGAAATACATTTGCGCATTAATTTTTCATATTGTTTTTGCATTATTTTATCTTTTCGTAAAAGCCTTCAGCAATAATTTGTGAGTATTTGCCTTTTTCATTAGCAGACATTATTATCAAATTTTTTCCATTAGGTAATTGGGCAACACCAATAATTCCAACTTGGTTTTTTATTGGCAAATTAGATATTTCAACTTCTACTTTTGCGTAAGGTATTGTTTGATTTATGCCTTTAAATTGACCTTTTTTTACTACCTTAATACTTTCAAATTGAATTAATTTATTGCTATATTTTTTTGCTGCGTTTTCTAATCTATTTTCAATTTCTTTTGATTGAATATCTTCTTTAGTAAGAATATCTTCTTTATTTGGTTCTACCATAATCATTTTTTGACCAGTAGCATTGTGTTCAGCCATAATCATTCTGTGTTTTAATACTTTAAGGTTTTTGTTGATGCTATATTCATCATCAATTTCAGATAAATCAATAATATCTTTTGCTTGTTCAACCATTTTTTCTTGTGATGGATTTTGATATTCGTAAATCCTGTCTTTTATCCAGTCAATTGCACCAATATGCAATAATCCAAAGAAAACCAAAATCGCTATAATCGTCTTAATGATGAAACTTAAACAACCCTTCATAAAACCTCTTCATATAATTGAAATAAACTAAAATTTGTAATACATTAAGTATAGCTATGATAAATGAAGAAATCAAGAATTCAAATAGTTTAGATGTAGATATTGAACAAGCAACACCAATGTTCAAGCAATTCCTTGAGATAAAAAGAAAATATCAAGGTGTAGTTTTATTGTACAGAATGGGTGATTTTTATGAAGGCTTTTTTGAAGATGCGATTATTTTTAATCGTGAATTAGGTCTTACATTAACTCATAAAGATGGTGGCGATTTGGGAAAAGTGCCAATGGCGGGCATTCCTGTTAAATCTTTAAATACTTATATTCCAAAGCTATTAGAAAAGAATATTAAAGTTGCAGTTTGCGAACAACTTGAAAATCCAAAAGAAACAAAAGGTTTAGTAAAACGTGATATTGTTAAAACTATTACAGCCGGAACTATTACAGAATTAAATCTTTTAGAGCCAACAGGAAACAATTATCTTGCTTCTGTTATTCAAGTTGATAATGAATTTGGCTTGGCATATACAGATATTTCAACAGGTGAGTTTAGAATTTCTAAAGGAAATTTGGAAGAGATTTTATCTGAGCTTGCAAGAATTAAACCTGCTGAAATTTTGACTCCGATAAAAAAACAAAAAATAATGCCGTTCCAAATTGTTCCGGAAGAAAAAATTGATTTGCCAGAGGCTATTACTTCAATTTATCCTTGCACAAAAATGTCTGTTTCTTCTTATGATGAAAATAGAGCGTTTGAAAATATTAAAAAGTTATTTAATGTTGTTTCGCTTGAGGCTTTTGGTTATACAGAATTTAAAATAGCATTTAGAGCAGCTTGTGCGATTATCGATTATATTTTAGAAACTCAAAGAGGTGTTTTACCTAAATTTGATACTATTCAACCTTATTCTATTTCTGAATATATGTCATTAAATGCAAGTACAAGAAGAAATTTAGAATTAATAGAAACTTTTAGAGATAAAACAAAATTTGGAAGTTTACTTTGGGCTATTGATAGAGTTAAAACTCCAATGGGTTCAAGATTATTGAAATCTTGGATTACTCAGCCAATTAAGAATATTAAAGAAATTCAAAAAAGACAAAATGCTGTTGAAGAGTTGATTGGCAACACTCAAGTTCGCTTAACTTTATCTAATTTGCTTTCAAAAATGTCTGATATTGAAAGATTATCAGTAAAATTGAGTAATGCAGCTTGCTCTCCAAGAGACTTTTTATCATTGAAAGATGCATTATCTGTTTTCCCTAACATTAAAGCAATTTTAGACAATTGTAATAATGAATATTTAACAAATTTTGCACCTTCAATTGAAGAATTAAATGAGTTTACTTCTATAATTGCAAGAACAATTTCTGAAGAGCCACCTGTTAATATTAAAGATGGCGGTGTAATTCGTGAAGGTGTTAATGGCGAATTAGACTATTTTAGAGGGCTTTTATCTAACGGTGAAGATTGGCTTAGAAACTTTGAAGAGCAACAAAAAGAGCTTACTGGTATTAAAAACTTAAGAGTAAGTTATAATAGAAATTTTGGCTTCTTTATTGAAGTTACAAAATCTAATTTGTCGCAAGTTCCAATGCATTATGTTCGCAAGCAAACACTTACAAACGTTGAAAGATTTATGACAGAAGAGCTTAGAAATCACGAAAATGACGTATTTTCTGCTCAATTTAAATCTATTGAATTGGAACAAAAAATATATTCTGATTTATTAGAATATTCAAAAACTTATGTTGATGACATTAAAGAAGCTGCACATTTCTTATCAAGATTAGATGTTTTATTATCATTTGCTATTGTTGCAATTGATTCTAATTATGTGAAGCCTGAGATTGTTGAAGATAATGATTTATACATAAAAGACGGTCGCCATCCTGTTGTAGAAAAAATCTTGCCTATGGGACAATATGTTGCGAATGATTTGAAATTATCGGCAGATATTAAAGATTATTCTCAAACTCAGTTTATGATTTTAACAGGTCCTAATATGGCTGGTAAATCAACATATATGCGACAAAATGCACTGATAGTTTTATTGGCACAAATAGGTTCTTATGTTCCGGCTTCTTATGCTCGAATTGGTATTGTAGATAAAATCTTTACAAGAGTTGGCGCAAGTGATGATTTGTCTTTAGGTCAATCTACATTTATGGTTGAAATGGACGAAACAGCCTATATTTTAAATAGTGCGACAGAAAAAAGTTTGATTTTGTTAGATGAAATTGGTCGTGGAACATCTACTTATGATGGTGTTGCTATTGCTTGGTCTGTTGCTGAATATATCGCTACAAAAATTAAAGCAAGAACTATTTTTGCAACTCACTATCACGAATTAAATGTTATGCCTAATTCTATTGAACAAATTAAGAATTATAGAATTACACTTTCAGAAGAAAATGGTGAAATTCAGTTCTTAAGAAAAGTTGTAGAGGGTAGCGCAAGTAAGAGTTATGGTATTCAGGTTGCCAAAATGGCAGGGCTTCCAAGTTCTGTAATATCTAAGGCAGAAGGCTTGATGACTAAAATGCAAAAAGATTATTCTAAAGACTTATCAAAGAAAAAATCAAAACAAACTTCACCTGAAGTGCCACAATTATCTTTGTCTTTTGATTAATAGTTAATGAAAGAATTTGTATGAGAGAGATAGCTTTAATAAATCATGGTTGTGCAAAAAATTTAGTGGATTCTGAATTAATGTTGGGTAAATTAGCGCAAAATGGTTATAAAATTACATTAGATGAAACTAAAGCTGATATTGTGATTATTAATACTTGTTCTTTTATTCAAGATGCCGAAAAAGAATCTGTAAAATCAATTTTTGATATGATTAATGCAGGTAAAAAGATAATAATAGCTGGTTGTTTACCTCAAAAATATAAAAAAGAATTACAAGAATTAATTCCTGAAGCGTTAGCTTTTGTTGGAACAGGTGATATTGATAAAATTGTTGATGTAGTTAATAAAGTTGCTAAAGAGAAAAAGATAAGATATGAGGTTAGCGAAAATCCTCAATATTATTATCCTGAAGATGTAAAACGTCAACAAATTACAATGGGTGCAAGCTCTTATGTAAAAATAGCTGATGGCTGTAATTTTGATTGTGGATATTGCGTTATTCCAAAATTAAGAGGTCCATATCATTCAAGAACTATTGAAAATATTGTTAAAGAGGTTCAAGAATTAGCAAATAAAGGTACAACAGAGGTTGTTTTAATCGCTCAAGATACAACAAGTTATGGCAAAGATATTTATGGAAAACCATCTTTAAAAGAGCTTTTAATTGAATTAAATAAAGTGGAAAATTTGTCTTGGATAAGAGTTATGTATACTTATCCATCATTGTTATCTGATGATTTATTAAAAACAATGAATGAATTGGATAAGGTTGTTAAATATGTTGATGTTCCTTTGCAACATTCAAGCAAAAATGTTCTTGAATTAATGAATAGACCTACAATTGATAATAGAAAATTGATTAAAAAAATTAGAAAATTAATTCCTAATGTTGCTATAAGAACAACTTTTATTGTTGGTTATCCAGGTGAAACTGAAGAAGATTTTCAAGATTTATATAATTTTATTGAAGAAATGAAAATTGATAGATTAGGTGTTTTTGAATTTTCAAGAGAAAAAAATACAAAGTCTTATTCTTTAAAACCTCAAATTCTTGTAAAAGTTAAAAAGCAAAGAAGAAAAGAATTAATGTCGCTTCAACAAGAAATTTCTTTTGACTTGAATAAAAAAATGATAGGTAAAAAAATAGATTGTATTGTTGAAACAGTTAATGAAGACGGCTTAGTTGTTGCAAGAACATATAAAGATGCACCTGAAGTTGATGCGCTTATATTTGTTGATACTGTTGAGCCTGTTTTGCCAGGTGATATTATAACAGTAAAAGTAACTAACTTTAAAGAATATGATTTAATTGGTGAATATTAGCTAATTGCAAAAATCAATTAAAGTGCTAAGCTGAGAAAAAAGGGCTTGATATGTGTAAAAAAATACTTTTTGTTATTGACGAAATTGAAGTTAAATATTTTGAATTTAATGATTTAGTTACTGATTTTTGGTTTATTAAAGAGTTTTTATCTCGTAATTATTCTGTTAGTATAGCAACTAAAAATAATTTATTTATCGAAGATAATCAAGGTAAAGTTTTATATAACGAAACGTATTTAAAAGATGAAAATATTTTTTATCAAAAAGAAAAAAATAAATCGTTAATTAATGACTTTGATGTTGTATTTTTTAGACCTGATCCACCTGTTGATGTTGATTATATCAATGCTTGTTATGTTTTTGATTATGTTGATAAAACAAAAACTTTATTGATTAATGATCCAACTGAGGTTAAAAATTTCAATGAAAAATTGCACATAAATTATTTCCCACAATATAGTCCTAAAAATATTGTTACAAGTAGTTTAGAGCTAATTTTAGATTTTGTGAAATCAGAAAAAGAAGCCATTTTAAAACCTTTAAATAGATGTTTTGGCAATGATGTTTATTATCTAAATAGTGAAGATAAAAATTTAGTTACTATTATAAACAATATAACTAATGATGGAAAAACGCCTGTAATGGTTCAACAATATTTACCTGAAGCAAAATATGGTGATAAAAGAGTTTTGATTATTGGTAATACTGTTTTAAATGAGTGTATTCAAAAGTTGCCACCTGATAATAATTTTAAATTTTCAGTTCATAGCGATAAATATTTTAAAGGTACAAAGTTAACTGAAAATGAAAAAAATATGGCGCAAGATATAGCTAATAAATTGTCCGATAGAGGATTATTTTTAGTTGGTTTAGATGTTATTAGTGAAAAAGTAATCGAGATAAACGTTACAAGTCCTTGTTATTTTATTCGTGAAATTAATCAAAATTATAATATTCATTTTGAAGAAAAAATTATGGACTTGTTAATTAATATGATAGATAAACATTTTTCAAAAGAAAGAGAATATGCTTTTAACAAGTAAATCAGAAATGATATATGACAGACGTCAGTTATTAGAAATCTTTTTGTCAGGTTGTAAAACCTCTCAAAATATCGGTGTTGAAACAGAAAAATTACTTGTTTATAAATCAAGTAGAAAAGCTGTAGAGTATTCTGATGTTGTAAAAATTTTATCTCAATTTGATGAAAAAATTTGGCAACGAGCTTATGAAAATGAAAATTTAATGGGCTTAAAAAGCGATATTGGTACAATTTCCTTAGAGCCTGGAAGCCAAATAGAGCTTAGTTTAAAACCATTTGAATGTTTATCAGAAATAAATGATATTTTAAAAGATTATTATAATCAGTTAAATGAATATGCTCAAAATATTGGTGCAGAAGTTTTAGATATTGGTGCACATCCTGTTTCTACTTATGAAAATATTAATGTTATTCCTAAAAAACGATATGAATATATGACAAAATATTTGCCAACAAAGGGTTTAACTCCTTTTGTTATGATGCGAGAAACAGCAGGTATTCAAGTTAATTTTGATTATAAATCGGAAGATGATGCGATAAGAAAATTGTCTTTAGCTACTAAAATGAGCCCATTTATTAGTGCAATTTATGCTAATTCGCCAATAAGAGATAATAAATTAAATGGATATAAATCTTTTAGGGCAAATTCTTGGCTTAATGTTGATAATGATAGATGTGGTTATATCAGTCAAAAACTTTTTGATAAGAATGAACATTTTTCTTTTGATGATTATGTTGAAGTTTTGCTTGATGTTCCTATGATTTTTATTCAACGAGGGAATAATTGTTATCAAACAAATCAAACTTTTAGAGATTTTATGCGAAATGGTTTTGGTGATATTAAAGCTGAAATATCAGACTGGGAAACACATTTAAGCTTGTATTTTCCTGATGTAAGATTAAAAAATTATGTAGAAATACGAAATCATGATGCGCAAAATTTTGAGATGACAAAATCTGTTTTCGCTTTTTGGAAAGGTATTATTTACAATCAAAATGCGATGGAAGAAATTGAAAAAATCTTAAATAAATTTGAATATGAAGATTATATGCAGTTAAGAGAAGATTCTCCAAAATACGCAATAGAAAGCAGAATTAAAAATTATAAAATTTTAGATTTTATAAAAGAATTTTTTGATATTTCTTATAGCAGTTTAAAAGAAAATAATTTGAATGAAGAAGATTATTTAAACTGTGTATATGAATGTATTAGCTTGGGAAAAACAAAAGCTGATTATTTGATAAAATAAAAGCCCTATACAAGTACGATTTTGTTACCTGTGAAGTCCCCACAGGTGGGTAAGTGCCTTAACAAATCCGTTTCCTGCTACAAGGCAGGTATACTGCATTGTTATTAGAGTCTACTTTCCCTATTAATCAAGATGTAGGAACAAAATAGATACCCATATAGAGCTAATATATTATAACATCTTATTTCTAAATTTTCATTATATTATTGATTATTTTTACGGCTAATAATAAAGGAATATCTTTACCATTTTTTGATGTGATATTTATATCTAATTCAAGTCCTATTTTGTTTATATCTTCACCTTTTGGCAAAATATATTTATCAGAGGTAATAAATAATCCAGAATTATTTGTCATAGGAATAACTTGTTGGATAGTGTTTTTTCCAAAAGTTTTTTCACCAATAATAATAGCACCTAAGTTATCCCTTAAAATTCCTGCTAAAATTTCTGCAGAACTTGCTGTTCCGCCATTAACAAGAACAACTATTGGCTTTTCTTTGAATATTGATTTTTTATCGCCGTATATTTCGTATTTTAGTTGCCCTTTGGAAATAATAGAGATTAATTTTTTATTATCACTCATATAATCTGCAATTAAAATAGCGTTTGATAAAATACCACCATAATTGTTTCTTAAATCAATTATTATTCCATTTGTTTCGTTGGTTTTATGCATTATGTCAATGAAATCTATTAAGGCTTTTTCGCCCATAACATTTACCATTTTAATAATTCCAATATTGTTGTTGGTTATAAAATATTGCATTGTTTCAATAGGAATAATTTTTTTAGATAAATATTTTTTTATTATTTTATTATTTCTGATAATTTCTATTTTTATTTTCTTTTTGTTTGAAGTCTCAATTATTTCAATCACATCTTCAGTTGATAGATTTTGGGTTTTAATATTATTTATTTTTGTAATTCTATCGCCGATTAATAAATTATTTTCTTGCGCAGAAGAATTTTTTAGAATATCGCCAATAATCATATTGTTATCTTGTTTTTCAAAAACAATTCCAATACTTGTAATTTGAGATTCCATTATGGTTTTTTGTTCTATAAAAATTTGTTTTTTTAAAAATTTTGTATATGGATCATTTAAGCTGTATAACATAGTGTTGATGGCAATATTGGCATCTTCTTCAGTTTTAATATATTTCAAATATTTATTTCGCCATTTATACCAATTTTGATTATTCATTGAACCATCAATAAATATGTTTTTAGCTGAACGCCAACAATTAATATATAATCGTTGAGGCGCAATTTCTTGTTTTTGTTTTGTGGCTATTATTAAATCATTTATAGCGCTTCGGTTACTATTAAAAATGGAAAAGACAATAATTTGTATGATAAAAAATACAACGATGGATACTACAAAAAATAATATAATATTTTTAATTCCTAATCTCTTTTCCATAAACTTATTTTATACTAAATATAAAATATCTGATATAATTGTTATATGAAGAAATTGTTTAAAGACTGTTTATATATATTATTTGTGGTTGTTGTAATGTTTTTTATAACAGATCAACCATCATTTTCAAAAACTTTAAAATTTGCACAAGTTTCTGATATTCATTTTACAACTGCAAGAGAAGATAATTCTTATAAATTATTATCGCAAACAAAACCTTTGTTAATTGATGCAGTTGAACAAATCAACAAAGAATCTAATCTTGATTTTGTTGTTGTTACAGGTGATGGAATTGATTTGCCGAAAGAAGATGAATTGTATAAATTAACAGAAGTTTTAAATACATTGCATCGTCCTTGGTATTTTGCTTTGGGAAATCACGATACAACAACAAGTGGTTTTTTAACTAAAGAAAATTTTTTGAAAATTTTGAAAGAAAAAAATAAAAAATTTGATTTTGATTCAACTTATTATACTTTTAAACCTGAAAAAGGTTATAGAGTAATAGTTTTAGATGGCGCTAAAAATAAAGGTATTTCATCAAATGGAATAATTCCTAAAGCACAATTATTATGGTTAGATAAAATATTATCAAAATCTAAAAATGATGTTGTTTTGGTATTTATACATTTCCCATTATATCCGCCATTTGATTCGCCAAAACATGAAATTTTAAATGCAGATGAATTAAAAGCAGTTTTTGATAAATATAAAATGCCAATAGCGATGTTTACTGGTCATTATCATATGACTAAAATTTTAAAACGTGGGAATTTCTTACATGTTTCAACCCCATCACTTGCAGGCTATCCAAATGCTTTTAGAATTGTTGAAATAGATAACAAAAGAGATAAAGTCATTTTTAATTTTAGATTTATGGAAACAGGCTTAAAGGACTTGCAAACTAAAACAAAAATAATGACGTTTGGCGGTGCTACATATTATGGTAGAGAAGCTGATAGAAATACAATAATAACAATTAAAAAAAGATAAAGAGGAAGATATGACTAAAAAAGATGAATTTAAAGTTAAATTCTGGGGCGTAAGAGGTTCTTATCCTGTTGCTAATAAGGATTTCCTTGAATATGGTGGAAATACTTCTTGCGTTGAAGTTATAGCGGGTAATCACAGAATAATTTTAGATGGTGGTACTGGTATTATTCCTCTTGGAGATAAAATTTATAAAGAACATATTTTTTCAGCACCTGATTCAGCTGATAGAGTGCCAATGAATGTTACCGTTCTTTTAAGCCATGTTCATCAAGACCATATTCAAGGGTTGAATTTCTTTAAACCAATGAATTCTTTAACAACTCAATTCTCATTGTTTGGTTATAGTGGTTTTGATAATAGACTTGATGAAACATTATCTGAATTGATTTATGGTAAATCATTCCCAATTAATTTGTATGATATTGCTGCTGATTTTGTTATGGAAGACATTACAGAAACAGATATTATTGTTATAGGTGAAGATAATAAGCCAATTCTTCAAAGAGTAACTGATGCTGATTTTAAACCTAAAAAAGATGAAGTAGTTATTTCATTTATGAAATCTAATTCGCATCCAAATTATGGTGTAATGTGTTTTAAAATTTCATATAAAAATAAATCAATAGTTTATGCTACAGATACAGAATGTTATTCAGGTGGTGCTAAAAAGTTAGAATTCTTTGCTAAAGATACTGATTTATTAATTCATGATAGTCAATATACAACAGAAGATTATTTATCAATTGGTGCGCCAAAACAAGGATATGGCCATTCAACTTTTGATATGGCATTTGAAACTGCAGTTGCGGCTAATGCTAAAAAATTGGCTTTCTTCCATTTTGATCCAACATATAATGATGAAAAATTGACAAATATAGAAAAAATCTTTAATAAACAAAATAAAAATTATTTCTTTGCAAAAGAAGGATTAGAAGTTTGTATATAAAAAGATTTATAATTGCATTATTTTTAATTTTTTCAACTGCTTTACCTATATTTGCAGATGAATATATAAATGCGAAAAATAATGCGTATAGACATAATAATAAAGGTTTATTGTATTTAGAGGACAAATATTATTATGGCGCAATAAAAGAATTTGAAATAGCTATTGCATTGAACCCCAATTCCCAATCATCTGCTACATATTATTCTAATTTAGGCAGAACTTATGAGTTAATTGGTTACCATGAATTAGCAAAACCATATTATGAGCAAGCAGTTTCATTAAACCCATTGTATTTTGATTACTATTTACAAATGGTAAAAAATTATAAAAAATTGGGTATTGTTAATCAAAAGATAAAAGAATTTAAAAAGAAAAAATATACTCCATTAAATGATGTTGTAATTGGCTTGTTATATATTCAAAAGGGTGAAAAAAGAACAGGCATAACTATTTTAGATGATTTTATGAACAAGGAAGAAAAATTAATTCTTTCAAAAGGTGTTAAAAAATATTTGCAAGAAATAACAAAATAATTTCCCATTCATGCTCTTTGTTTTATACTTATATAGTAAGTGTATGAGAGGTAGTTTTATGAAAAATACAGTAGTTGTTGGAGCTCAATGGGGTGACGAAGGAAAGGCTAAAATAACAGATTTATTAGCTGAATACGCTGATGTTATTATTAGATATCAAGGCGGTTGTAATGCAGGTCATACTGTTGTTGCAAATAATAATACTTATAAATTCCATTTGATTCCATCAGGTGTTTTATATAAAGATAAGTTTTGCTTTATTGGTGCTGGAACAGTTATTCATCCAGAAACATTTTTAAAAGAAACTCAAGAGTTGATTGAAAGAGGTGTAAATCTTTCTACTTTAAGAATTAGTCCATTAGCAACAATTACATTACCTTATCATATTGATATTGATGGTATTAGTGAAAATACAGCAGGTAAAGATAAAATTGGTACAACTAAAAAAGGTATTGGACCTACTTATTCAGATAAAATTGGTAGATATGGTTTAAAAATTCAAGATTTGTATGATGAAGAATCACTTAATGCAAGACTTGATGCAATTCTTCCTTTGAAAAATAAAATGCTTGAAAAAGTATTTGGAACAAAAACATACACAAAAGAAGAAATGCTTGAATATTGCAGAAAATATGCAGAGATTTTCAAACCTTATGTTTGTGACGAATGGGTAAGTAAATTATCTACAGCATTAAAAGAAGATAAAAAAATCTTATTTGAAGGTGCGCAAGGTATTATGTTAGATATTGATTATGGAACATATCCTTACGTTACAAGTTCAAATCCAATTGGTGGTGGTGCTGCAACAGGTTCAGGTGTTGGCCCTACAAATATTAAAAACGTAATTGGTGTTACAAAAGCTTATGTTACAAGAGTTGGTGAAGGTCCATTTATTACTGAATTAACTGATGAAGTTGGTGAAAAAATTAGAACTATCGGGCATGAATTTGGTACAACAACAGGTCGTCCAAGACGTTGTGGTTGGTTTGATGCTGTTTTATCAAGATATTGTGCTTTAGATGGTGGCTTAACAGAAATGGCAATCACAAAACTAGACGTATTTGATACTTTTGACGAATTAAAAGTTTGTGTTGCCTATAAAGACACAAGAAATGGAAAAATTTATAAAGATTACCCAACAAATATAAACATGCACAAATATTTAGAGCCT